>CAZBRI010000293.1:0-4490 GCA_964494055.1 uncultured Anaerolinea sp. | reverse complement strand
GGTGTTCGAGACGGGGCAGCCGCGAGAGCAGCCTCTGATTATTTATTTGCCGAACGGAACGGAAAAGTTTCCAGCACACTCAATATAATGTCAGTAGACCTTTCCAGCGAAACAGTCGTACTGGCCAGGAATAACGAAGCTCCCATTTTTGTTGCCAGGGGAGAAGAAATCGAAAGCATTGATGAACCAAGCTGTTCGATTGGCACAGCCAGGAATATCAAACCAATCATTACAGAAATCCCCATACAAAAAGGGTTGACCATTGTAATTTATACTGATGGATTGACACATGCAGGTGAAAGAAAAGGGCAGCCGATGGATGTTGGAACAACCCTTTTAGGATTGCTTGAGGACAATGATCCTGCCCCGCAAATGCTGGCGGATGCATTATTAGCACAAGCCATGCGGCTGGACGATAACAGACCTTCAGATGACATCAGCGTTGCCGTATTAAGAGTCATGCCGAGAACTAGCGATAATGTCAGACGTATGTCAGTCCGTATTCCGATTGAAATAAAGATGAATGATCAGTAAATACCATTTCTCACACAACAATCTTCTTACACAAATAATTTAACAACTTTTATATCCAGCGTGACCATTGTTTTTAAATTGGTTTTTCATATCCATTCCTTAAATATTATTTATGTTTCAGAAACATAATTTTATCGAATTGTGATCGGGAATTTTTTTCAGCCTCAGTCTGCCTAACTAGACGTATGAATGAAATCTCGCCTGCCGGTTTAAACGACAAAGAACCATTAATTGGGATTGTTGGTGTTTGCGCTGCCGGCAAATCCACCCTGATTAAAGGGTTAAAGGAACATGGATTCAAAGTTAAGCACATTGCACAGGAACATTCATATGTAAAAAATATGTGGAAAAGAATAACAAATCCAGATATCCTGATATTCCTGGATGCATCATATAAAGTGACACTTCGACGAAGACAATTTAATTGGACAGAGAAAGACTGGCAAGAACAACAAAACAGGCTCAGTCATGCTAGGGAGAATTCGAATTTCTTAATCAAAACAGACAATTTATCCATTGAAGAAGTTCTGATCCAGGCTATTAATTTTATTATTCACTGGAAAATTATCAGCGATTAACAGATGAAACAACTATCATCCTTTGATACCATCACAATCTATTTTTTACCATCGCAGCCGTAATTTTGCTGTTATTAACTGAACGTCCAGATCATGATATTTAGCGGTATAATTGCTCGTTGCCATTTCGCCAGCCTATGGCTGGTATTTTTATGATACGGAGACCGATACATGAGTCGTCGCCCCTACACTACCCTGATCATTGTTCTCATCCTGATAGCATTTTCATTATGGATCAGTTTGAGCAATACGATCACAATTTCTAACCCTTTTAATTCACAATCCTTTTTTACCCGGAATGTTGAGACCCGCCTGGGTCTTGATCTCCGCGGTGGACTCCAAGCTTTGCTTGAAGTTCCTGAAGGAACAACTGTCACTTCCCAGGATCTTGAAACAACAAAAGCAATCCTGGAAAGCCGCGTCAATGCTCTTGGCGTAAGTGAAGTCAATATGCAGGTTGCCCCGCCGCGCCGCATCGTAGCTGAATTTCCAGGAATCAATAATCCAGAGGAAGTCGTAGCTTCAGTGAAGCAAACAGGCATGCTCGAATTTGTTGACTTTGGAGATAACCCGCTTCCTGATGGGACAGTTATAAAGACTGACCAGGGAAATGCAGGCAGCGCGACCCCGGCAACCGATAAAACAACCAAAGCTGCTGACAGGGTTTACCATACACTAATGACCGGTACCTCACTTCAATCTGTGGCTGTTCAACCCTCGTCTAAAGGCGGTTACGAAATCGCCTTTTCATTGAAGTCTGATTTCAGTAAATTATTCAGCGATTACACAAGAGATAACGTCAAGAAATTTCTTGCCATTGTTCTTGATAAAAAAGTCATTTCTGCACCCAGGATCGATTCTCAGATCAGTGATGGTTCAGGCGTGATCACCGGCACATACACTCAGCAGAGCGCAAATGAATTTGCAGTGCAGCTGCGCTACGGTTCACTCCCAGTTCCAGTACAGGTTGCAGAAAGCAGAACCGTTGGCCCAACACTGGGTGCTGAATCTGTGAAAAAGAGTGTTCTGGCTGGCGCAATCGGTCTGGGCATTGTTATCTTATTCATGCTGTTCTATTACCGGCTGCCTGGTTTTGTAGCAGACCTGGCCCTTGTCACTTATGCTCTTCTTTCACTAGCCCTATTCAAATTAATCCCGGTTGTATTAACACTTCCAGGTATTGCTGGCTTCATCTTGAGTATAGGTATGGCGGTAGACGCAAACATACTAATATTTGAGCGGCTAAAGGAAGAACTCAGGTCCGGTAAAACGCTCAGGCAGGCGATCGATCTTGGCTGGCAAAGAGCATGGCCGTCTATCCGTGATTCAAACTCGTCCACACTGATCACATGTGCCATCCTATACATATTTGGAAACACTTTTGGTGCAAGCATGGTTAAGGGCTTTTCAGTAACATTAGCACTGGGTGTGATTGTCAGTTTATTCACAGCCATCATTGTTACCAGAACTTACCTGCATACACTGATGGATAACATCAAAACTATCGATCACCCTCGCTGGTTTGGCCTGTAGGAGATCAAAAAAAATGAATATTATAAAGAATCGTTACCTCTACTTTGCAATTTCCCTGCTGGTCATTATTCCAGGCCTGGTATTTTTAGGAATTCATTGGGCCCAAAATCCATCAGAAGGTCCTCTATCTCTAGGAATTGATTTCACAGGTGGTTCGCTTCTGGAAGTTCAATTCGCCAATGGCACTCCCGCTGCTATCGAAGATGTGAAAGCGATTTACAATGGTTTTTCCAGTTCAACACTGCAAATCAAAGATCCGGTTGTTCAGCCGCTTGGAACAGATGCTGTTTCCATTCGCTCAAAAGCCATGGATGATGCAACCAAGGGATTAATTGTGGCTGAAATGGAAAAGAAATTCGGAACAAAAATAATTGTTCTAAACTTTACATCGGTCAGTCCGTCCGTTGGTCAGGAAGTAGCGCGAGCCGCAGGCGGAGCCGTTGCACTCGCAGCACTGGCAATCCTGGTTTATATCTGGTTTGCATTCAGGAGCATTCAACATGCATTCCGGTATGGAACTGCTGCAGTTATCGCCATGCTGCACGATGTTCTGGTAGTTGTTGGTGTTGAAGCAATACTGAGTTATACCCTCGGCTGGCAGGCAGATTCACTGTTTCTGACTGCTCTGCTGACTGTAATCGGTTTTTCAGTGCATGATACTATCGTTGTGTTTGACCGGATTCGGGAAAATCTTGGAATCTATCGCAAGGTTGATTTTGAGACTGTCGTCAATCACTCCGTAGTTCAGACCCTGGATAGATCCATCAATACACAGCTGACGGTTATGTTCACACTCTTTGCCCTCACCCTTTTTGGCGGTGACACCATTCGACACTTCGTGATCATTCTGCTGGTCGGTGTGTTCAGCGGTACTTATTCCTCGATTTTCAATGCATCCCCAATTCTTGTGGTTTGGGAAAACCGGGAATGGAATAATTGGTTCAAAGGCAGCAAGAAAAGCGAAGCCACAGCTTGATACGTGATCTATAATACTAAAAAGCGTACATTGAAATTTTCAATGTACGCTTTTTTTTTGATTTTTTTCAATATATTTCTAAATGCTGCTAATTTATCAAAAAAAATCGATGATATTAATATAAATGAAAATCGCCCTTTAGGGCGATTTCAAATGGCTGGGGGCAATGGATTCGAACCACTACTGGATGCTCCAGAGGCATCTGTCCTGCCATTAGACGAGCCCCCAATTTTTTGAGCGAGCAGAATTCTATCACGTCTGGCCGAATCCGGCAAGTTAATCTTGAGAATATTTTTTATTACCTGCCCGGTTTGACAATCTTGAATGTCCTTCGATATCAAGGAGGATTAATAGAATTTTTGCCAGCGCTTGTAAAACCACAAAATAAATCAATCCTACAGAGATATGAGCGGCATTGAGCATAACCATCGAATAATCTACAGAAAAACCGCTTATTATGGCGTTGTAGACCATCTGAAATGTGTATAAACCATTTTCGAATATATTTGCAAACAATGCAATCCATGAAACAATTCGTAACCATCTCTCGATTTTTAAGGCCTGATCAAGATCAAAAAATGTTCCCAGGAATACAGGTGGTTTTTGCATAATTTGTTCCTCCTTAGCATCAAAACGGTTTGTTATAATACAATATCATGTTGTTGTGAAATTATACGCGAAAAGGAACTTCGAATGGAATTAAATGAAACACCCCGCCCAACTGACTTTATCAGGGAAGCAGTAATAGAAGATCTCCGTTCAGGCAGATTTAATTATGTGAGAACCCGTCTGCCTCCAGAACCAAATGGTTATCTCCATATAGGGCATGTCAAAGCCTTTCTGATCGATTACAACATTGCCCATGAAAA
>CAZBRI010000292.1:0-4499 GCA_964494055.1 uncultured Anaerolinea sp. | reverse complement strand
TGATACAAGAATGTTTGCAGTGATTTTGTTACTGGTTTCACCCTTCTCATTTATTGCATAAAAAACAAGTTTTCCGGAATCAGGAAAAGAAACTGCGCACGGCGATGATTCACAAAAAAATTTACTGTTATTTACCTCACCAGTAATTGAAATATTCGAAGAGTCGCTGGAGAAAGTTTGATACCCGCTCAATATTACATAAGGGGTTTGAATTAAGTCGGATGGCACCCGAATAAAAGCTTCAACCCGGGATTGAACATTTGGTAAACCTAAAAAAGGATCAATATAGGCTGTTGAAGAAGTTGAGGTTGGGGTTGGCGTTGCGGTATTCCCTGTAATCACACCTGGAATTGGTGCGGCAGAAAAATCTGAAACAAATAATAGTGAATTGAAAATATTTTTACTAATTAAAACAGCCCCAAAATTGTCCTGGCAAAATAAGAATGGGCAGAAATTTAAATTTTCATTTTGGGAATTATTTTTAGCGCTTCTTTCTGAGTTTAGTATATCGGTTTTAATTTGTTGAGACTTAATTGAAACCGGGGTAGGAGTTTTAGTTAATCCAATTATCGGGATAATTTTTGTAGACGTTGGGACTGTTGAATAATTAATTTGCTTTTTCGATATATTATTAGATGAACCTGAATATAAAGACAGATTGGTTTCACTACATGAACCAATTATCAATAATAAAATCAGGGACACAAATAAATATTTAAATAATTTCATCGATCAAGATTTTGAACCCGAATTTGGATTTCTGCCCGTAACACGTCTCCAGGTTTTTGATGGGTTGGCGGGCGGTATGTATTTTAGAAATTCACTGCTTAATGAAAAAGCCAGATCCTCAATATTCTTAGAAATTTGTAAGTCGGGTTTTCCCAGAACAAATGGAACCCCTAAGTTTATACTGCGTAATACTTCAGCCTGTTCATAAGGTAGCTCGAAATCAAATTGCCTTCCAAGCGCTTTTTGCAGTTGAATTTTATCTATAGTGGCATTTGGAAAGTTTTGATTTAGTACCAATTTGATATTATCTGGATTTATTCCGAGTTGTTCGTATGTCTTTAAGGCACTAACTGCCACACGAAGTGATGCCATTTCAGGATTTACTACTAACAATATCATGTTAGATTTGGTTAAAGTAGAAATGACAGTATCCGAAAAATCATGTGATGTATCAATAATGATAAATGAATATTTATTCTGAACAAATTTGAAAATAATATTCCAAAATTCATCATTAAAAATATCTGTAGCCACCGGGAAACGGGGAGCTGGCAGAATCTGAAGACCGCTTGAATGTGTGCTGATTAATTCTTCCACCATTTTCTCATCAATTTCGCTTAATAGAATATCAGCAAATTTTCCGAGCGTGCTTTTGGGTGACATATTTAACAACATTGCCACCTGGCTGGCAAAGAAAGCGGTGTCTATGATAAGAGCAGGTTTTTCCCATAATTGATAAAAAGAAATTGCAAGATTGACGGCTAAGCTTGAAACACCACTCCCGCCCCGCAAACTATGGACACCAACTATTGTAGGCTGGTTTTGTATAGTCTGCCCGAAATTTTTTGTAAGCTGAAGCGCTTTCGCTCTCCGGGCTAATATATCTAATCTTGCTGCAAGCTCTTCCGGTTCAAATGGTTTGATCAGGTAATCATCTGCACCGAGTTCAAATGCTTTTAATTTCTCTTCAAGGGTTTTTACACTTGTTACAAATATGACCGGTAATGTCGAATACCGTGGATCTCGCCTGATATATTGTAATATTTCAAATCCATTTACATCCGGCAGACGCATGTCAGCGATAATGATTTCAGGTTCAAAGCTAGAAATTGAAGCTAATCCTTCTTTCCCATTTTTCGCATAGTGTAATTCATAACCTCTGGATTCCAATACACCAGAAGTCATCTTATAAAAAACCGGCTCATCATCTATCATTAAAACGCGCATTATGTTACCTTTCCACCTGATCGGGATTAGTCAGTTTTTGATTTTTGATAAAATTGGATGCTAACTCAGTCAGGGTGAAAATTTGATGTTTCATTTCACGGAATAACTTTTTTGAGGTTCTAATTTTTTTATTAGCCGCTTCAATTTCAATTTGTGATGCAATTAAAGATAATTTTTTTGCTCCAAAATTTGAAGAAACACCCTTAAGATTATGTGCAAAATTTTCCAAATCAGTGAAGTTACCAGTAGTGATTGAATTTTCAATTTTTTCTGCTCTTACCGGTAAAGAATTGAGAAATTCAGATAAATTTTCAATATAAAAATTGATATTATTATCAAACCTAATTAATGAATTATCAGTATCCAGCACTGTGGATTCCGGAAAAGCTGTATTAGTCTCTTGTTGTTCAACAATTCGGGATTGATTATTTTCGCCGGCGATTATTTGAGTGAGTAATGAAATTCGTTTAATATCAAAAGGTTTTGTTATATAGGTGTCAGCACCGGCCTTTTTATATTCCTCTATGACTTCATCAGAAACAGATCCGGATAAAATGATGATAGGAATATGTTTTTTCGTATTTTCCCAGGCACGGATTTTCATTGAAGCTTCCAGGCCATCCATTTCAGGCATATGGACATCCATGAATACCAGGTCAATTTCATTGTTTTTAACAATTTCGAGTGCTGCAAGACCATTCCAGGCGCTGAAGACATTATGTCCCAGGCGGTCCAGAATAATCTTCATCATAGCTTGATTTTGGTCATCATCTTCAGCTACTAGTATATTTAATATACGCATTTAACAACCCGAATCCTGCTATCAGTAAAATAAGAAATTACATAACCATTTAAAAAAAGCGTTAAATACAATTACTTGATGAATAATTAATATCCTATAGATTTTACCATTTATCGAGATATATTTGTTTGATTTAATAGCTGATGACAAAACGAATAATTTTTGTAAAGGGGTTGAATTATTTTTCCTGAGTAAAAGCTTTGTTTTCCTTCAGTCTTTACAGAGTGATATTCAATTTGAAATAATGGTAAAGAATTAAGGTTATAATTTGATAAATGGAAAATAAATCTAATTTCCGGTATTACTTATTACCAACCATTGTTCTTTGTCTTGGAGGGTGGGGTGGATTATTATTATTAATCACATTTACGCTGCCTACTTTGTGGCCAAGATGGGGTTTTTATGCATTAGTTATACTGGCAGTTACGGGTACAACAATTCCGTTTTCTTATTTGTTCAATAAACTAATGTCTGAAACAAAAATAGTCAATTCTGAAATAATTACAAGGGAATCAGTCGGAATTGGCGTCTATTTTGCAGTTTTGTCCTGGTTAAGTATCGGAAAAGTACTTAATTTTCCAATTGCGATCTGGTTAGCATTAGGACTGCTTTTTATTGAATATCTCATTCGGCTTCGTGAACCTATGGTAAATAAAGACAATGTCTCTTCGCAGCCTCCCATCAGTTGACAGTGTGCTAGTCGGATCAGATGAAAATATTAAAAGATATGGCAGAGAACTCACAACAAAAGCTATTCGTGCTGCTTTAAATGATTTTCGACAATTATTACAAAATAATAATTACGATAATGTTGAAATAAAACGAATATACGGGCGGGTAGATGAGATATTAAGCACATTGACAACTTTATCGCTTCAAGCCGTCATTAATGCAACAGGGTTAATCATTCATACTAATCTTGGCCGTTCACCTTTATCTCAATCGGCCATCTATTCAATGAACACAGCATCTGTGAATTATTCGAATCTTGAATATGATCTCATTTCAGGAAAAAGAGGTTCCAGGTGGAGTCATTCAGAAAATATATTAAAAGAATTATTAAACGTTGAAGCGGCCCTTGTTGTAAATAATTGTGCATCGGCAGTTTTACTTGTTCTTTCTGCTCTGGCTAACAGGAAGCAGGTCATTATTTCACGGTCACAATTAATTGAAATTGGCGGCGGGTTCCGGATACCAGATGTGATGAAGCAATCTGGTGCAAAAATTGTTGAAATTGGCACAACGAATAAGGTTCACCTTGCTGATTATGAAGCAGCGCTTTCGCAGACTCAACAGACAGAAAGAGCAGTCGTCATGACAGCGCATAAATCAAATTTCAAAATAATCGGTTTCACGGAGGAACCCGAATTATTCGATATTATTGAACTAACACACAAAAATCAATCTGTTTTTATCGATGATCTCGGATCTGGAGCATTGATTAATACTGAGGAATTTGGTCTTGCACACGAACCAACTGTTCAGGATGCAATTCTTGCCGGGGCAGACATTGTTATGTTTTCAGGGGATAAATTGGTTGGTGGTCCGCAAAGTGGAATAATTGTCGGCAAAAAAATATTACTGGATAAAATTAGAAAGCATCCGCTTGCCCGAGTTGTTCGTGCAGATAAGTTAAGTATTGCAGGTTTGAACGCAACTCTTTTACATTATTTAAAAAATGAATATAAAGTTGAAAGATCGGAAGAGCACACGTCTGAACTCCAGTCACCTGAAGCTATCT
>CAZBRI010000291.1:0-4507 GCA_964494055.1 uncultured Anaerolinea sp. | reverse complement strand
AAAATCAATAAAGCCATTTTTATCGGGCATTCGATGGGCGGCGCAATTGCCCTGTGGCTCGGGATACATCACCCGGCCAGCACATTGGGGCTGGGATTGGTCAGCACATCCTCCAGGCTGCGGGTCTCCCCGCTGCTGCTTTCTACCTCTTCCACGCATGCTACTATGCCGCTGGCCGTCAAAGCGCTTGTTGAACTATCATTCGGGTCACAAATCGACAGCAGGACAAAGGAACTATCCGCCCAACGACTGGGAGAGACACGGCATACTGTTCTGCATGGAGATTTTACAGCCTGCAGCGCCTTTGATGAAAGTAAACAAGCGGGGAAGATCAAATGCCCGGTTTTGATTTTATGCGGGAATGAGGATCAGATGACACCGGTGAAGTTTTCAGAAGATCTGCATGCGGGCATTAAAAAATCGAGGCTGGAAATCATTCAAGGGGCAGGGCACATGGTTATGCTTGAAAAACCGCTCCAAACTGCCGGTCACCTGGAAAGCTTTTTGAATGATATCCCTTACCAGCCGGGAAGTTCTTCCATAACAGAATAGCGCACTTAAATTATTACTGAATTTTTCTTACGCTGTTCTGAGAATTTTTTCCAAAATGGGGATGGCGTTTTTTACTGCGAGGGCCCGGTGACTGAGGGTGTTTTTTTGCTGCGTGGTTATCTCAGCCATTGTTTGACCCAATTCTGGAAGATAAAATAACGGGTCATAACCAAAACCATTGGATCCGCGCTCATTCGGGATGATTTCTCCGAAGCAGTTACCATTGACAAATACTGGCGCGGAAGAACCCGGCTGCCAGATTGCAACGGTGCAATGAAAGTGTGCCTTCCAGGGCCGCGGGTAGCCTGTCAGCTGACTGAGCAGGTAAGCCCGCCGGTCGGCGTCATCGGCACCGGGTTTGGGGGAATACCGGGCAGAGTGCAAACCGGGAGCACCATTCAGGGCATCCACTTCCAACCCGGAATCATCCGCCAGGGTGATCAGCCCGCTGGCTATTCCATAAGCCAGGGCTTTTTTACCGGCATTCTCTTCGTATGTGAGGCCGTCTTCGATGACTTCCATCTCCAGGCCCAGGTCTTTTGGGATCAATAACGCCACATCCAGGCCAGCCAGGAGGGATTGAAGCTCAACGACCTTGCCGCGGTTTCCTGTTGCGATCAGTAATTTGTGCATGTCTCAATTCCTTCAATTCTTTATTTGTTAGCCGGGGGCTGCTTTACCCTGGAGTTTTTCTATTGCCCAACCGGCAGCCTCCTGGAGTAACGGTTCTTCGTCTGCCAGGAGCTGATTGAGAACTGGCAGCAGCTGCTTTTCACCGCTGTTTCCGGCAGAAATGGCAAGATTCCGTAAATAGCCGCGCCGTTTAGCACGTTTGACCGGGCTGTTCTTGAACCTGCTGTTGAATTCTGCGGGAGTCAGCAAAAGCTCTTCAGCAAGTACAGGCTGAACCAGGACAGAAGCGGGTGCAAACTGCGGGTCGCCTGCCTGCGAGGCAAAACGGATATTCCAGGGGCAGACCTGCTGACAGATGTCGCAGCCAAATACATGGTCATGAAGCATGGGACGGAGATCGAGCGGGATGCTGCCTTTATTTTCAATGGTCAGATACGACAGGCAGCGATTTGCATCCATGGTGCGGTCAGGCAGGATGCAGCCGGCCGGGCAGGCATCCATGCAGCGCTGACAGGTTCCGCAATGATCAGCAGCGAAAGGCACACCAGGTTCCAGATCAATACCCAGGAAGATCTCGGAGATGAAAAAATAGGAACCGTGTCCGGGCGCAATAAGGCAGGTGTTTTTGCCTATCCAGCCCAAGCCAGCCTGCATGGCGAGGTCACGTTCAAGGACGGGGCCGGTATCGGTATAGTAACGGTTAGGGACGGGATTGCCTGTGAGTAATTCGATATAAGTTACGAGCTCCGCCATGCGGCCGGGCAATACCAGGTGATAATCCGTTCCCCAGGCATACGCCGCAATCCGGCCGCGGGATGGATCCATCGGCTGATTCAACGCGCCGGGGTTGGAATAGGGTGTGCCGAGGACAAGGATGGAGTGGCAGCCGGGCAGGATCAACCCGGGATCCGCTCTTTTTTCGATGGACTGAGGGTCAGAAAGGTAAGCCATGGTTGCATGGCTGCCAGCGTCGATCCACCTTCGATAAATGTCCATATGAGGCGGCCGGCCGGGTAAAGCAACACCCGCCAGCACAAATCCGAGCTGACGGGCTTTTTCTTTTACGAGGGAGGTTAATTCCTGCCTGTTCATGGAACAATGATGATCACATTCAACAGCGGGCCAAAGGGAAGATTACTATTGTTCACAAAACGCCAGTAACCGGTGTACATACCGCTTTTAGCGGGTGCTTTCATATTGATGGTGATCTCGAGGTTATCATTTGGCAGCACATCGGATGTCAAGGCAGCCGGCTTGCCGTCCATGTCCGTCCCGTGATCAAAGATCAGCTGGTAACCCGTGCTCCAGGTGCAGGTTCCAGCGTTGACCACCTTCCAGGTTTTTTCAAACTCTTCGCCAGGCTTCATGATCGAGCCATCGATCACCAGGCCATCGTTGATAAATCTCAGGTTATCACAGGGGGCGACCATTTCTGTACCGGTAGGAATCACGGTCGGTGTTTCGGACGGGGCAGGGGGGGCGGGGGTTTCTGTACCCGGCGGTGTACTGGTTGCCTGGACCTGGGCGGTCTGGGTATAGCTGGCGATAATGGTGCCGACCGCAGAAGTTTGCAGGGCGGGAATGTCAACCGGCGTGGGCATTTCCACAGCCGGGAAAATGGCAGAACAGGCCGAGGCGAAAAACAATCCGATAACGATGGCGAGCGGGGTAAATCTTTTCATTTACCAGCACCTGGGAAAAAACATAAATGAACCTGAGAAAAATCCTCGTATTTCGAGAGAGAATTCCCCATCTCAAATAGAATGGGGGAAATAGCAATCAATACCTTTGCCAGGAGCAATTTTAATTGGCTGAAAGTTAATCAGGAAAGATCTTTTGAAACACTTCCGGGCAATATTTGGCTACCATATCGCTGGAGAGACCATTTTTCTGGCAAATTTCTGAATAAAGATCCACAGAGCCGCGGCGCTCACGGGCCTGGGTTTCAACATCCAGACCCCACAGGCCGAAGCGCTGGGACCAGCCGCGTTCCCATTCAAAATTATCGACCAGTGACCAGTGGAAGTAACCCTTTACCGGCCAGTTGAAATTCACAGCCCGCCACATCTGCTGGATGTGCTGGGCGATGTAACGCGGCCGCATTTTGTCTTCATGGTCTTCAACACCGTTTTCGGTGACGATCATGGGGACATGATATTTCAGGCCCCACTTCAGGGCTTCATTGAAACCTTCGGGTTCATTGGCGATAAAACCGGTGCCGCTCAGATCGGCATCCTTGGGGTACTGCATCCTGCCGAACAGGGCAGCGAAACGGGTAATATCGAACGAAACGCGGTCACGCGAGTAGTAATTTACCCCGAGGAAATCCTGGGTATGGACTGCCTCTGGGATGTTGACAGTGCGGTAGAGAAACTTAACTTTTCCATCAACGGCAGCAGATGGGAAGAGATCATTGAAGATGGCGGATTGAATGCCAGCCACGAACTTATCCAGCGGGGAGGATGTAGCGGGAAATAACGAACGGTAGTGCATGGATAACCCAACACGGGCTTCGGGCTGGACTTCGTGAATGACCTTATACGCCATGGCATGCGCCCTGACAAGATTGACCATGACATGGAAACAGGCACCCATATCTTTTTTACCGGGAGGGAAGACACCCTCGCTGTAGGCTGAGTAGGCAAACACATTGGGTTCATTGATCGTGACCCAGGTGGAGACATATTCTTTGAGGGCTTCCACCGCTTTGCGGGTGAAGACGGCAAATTTTTGCGGCGTGTCATCATTCTCCCAGCCGCCCATTTCTTCCAGCCAGATGGGATTGCTGAAATGATGCAGGGTCACCATGGGCATGATGCCGCGCTGCTGCATGCCGCGCAGCATGGCACGGTAATGCTCGATGGCTGATTCATCCCACTGATCGGGTTTGGGCTGAATGCGGCTCCATTCGATCGAAAAGCGATGCGCGTTTTGACCGGTCTCTGCTGCACGATCCATGTCTTCCTTCCAGCGGCCGCCCCACCAATCACAGGCGAGGCCGGATTTATCGCCATTACGGATGCGCCCGTCCTGCTGTTCCCAGGCCCACCAATTGTTATTGGTGTTGTTACCTTCCACCTGGTGAGCTGCAGTGGCAGTGCCCCATAAAAAGCCGCGCGGAAATTGTATAAATGCCTGGTTCATATTTTTCTCCTGGATAACTCGGTCCTGACCGGTTTATTGGCGAACCTGCCCATTCAGTACCTGTAAAATAAAGCCTGCTGTACGGCTGCCGGCTGAAGCATCCGTATAAGTGATCTCTTTTTCGATAAAAGCCCTGCGCTCAGCTGAATCGAGGCCGGGGTTCTGCAGGTAATCGTTC
>CAZBRI010000290.1:0-4518 GCA_964494055.1 uncultured Anaerolinea sp. | reverse complement strand
CCCAGGTGAAGTAAGCCCAAACCGATCAAGGTAAATGCTGACCAAATGAGTTGAGGCGATGCATTCGGCAGCCAGGTGATTGAGCTCGAGCTGGCTGCTGAAACGGTGATCAGCACAAGGTTGGCTGCGATGATGCGGAATAAGCCGCCTTGAGGCCAGGATTGTTCCTCTGATGGATCGTTCAATACACTAAGGAATGTCATCCCCAGGGCTGCGCATGCCATCCAGCCTGAGATCAGGATGGAGGCCGACATATTTAGTAACCAGTGATCCAGAATAAATACGAATGCTGCCAGGTATTGAAGCGATAATAAGCCGAGACTTGTCCGCCAGTTTCGGCTGAGCAACAGTCCAAGACCTGTAGCGCCAATGCAAATGGAAAGCAGCCAATATAGGATGTTTGTCATTTGCTTCCCTGGAAGATAGAAATAAATAAAACCAGGAGAAGCAAAGTCCAGAGCAGACCGCCATCACCTTCCAATAAGTCGTTCAGAGTACCAATCAGGTTACCGGAGAAGCGAAATAAAAACCAGAAGCTGGAGGATAGCTTCGGGAAAATGTTAAATTGGGGAAATTTTAAGCTGTTCAGCCTGGTATTTAATTCCGTAGGAATAATTTTTTGTATTCTCCATCCTGCAAAAATAATCAAGACGCCAAATACGAGCATTGATAAAACGATCTTCCAGGAACCAAACTGTAAGGCACCGGGCCATCCCCAAATTCCGGTCAGAATAATGGTGATACCGAGCAGGCCGATGCCTGCCGGGGCTGAAGTTTGCGCCCAGGCAGGGAGCTCATCGTAGGCAGAATCAGCGGGTTGAAATATGTGCCGGACAAAACCTGCCGCTAATAATAATTGTGAAAGCATAAAAATTGGCAGGAAGAAAAAGGGATATGGAAAAGTTCCATTCCAACCTGTTGATGTGATGGTAAATGGGATTGCGAGCAAAAATATTGTGAAACCGGATATGATCCTTGAAAAGATCAGCTTTCTGGATGAATATAAGAAAGTTATGCCGCCAAACAAAACCATTGCACTTCCCCAGGCAGCGCTTGCTGTTGAACTGCCGCGTAAAGTAGCAGCCATTGAAAGAGCACTCATCCCGATGATCCAGTATGGGCGGCCAGAAATTTCATTTTTTGCAAAAAACCAGTTCCAGCTCCCATAAACAGCAGCCAGGGCTACCAGGAGTAGTAGATATGGGATAAGCCTGCTTTGAGTTTCCAGTGCATTTGCCGGCAGCCGCGCCAAAAGGATGAGGCTGCTTGCGGCTGTTGTCAGGCGCAGAATGGTTCCAAAGCCTCTTCTGAGTGCTGGCTCTTTCCGGTAAGCCAGGTGCAGGGGTAATACACCCAGCCGGAGACCTACAGCGATGAGAAGGATGATGGTTGTTTCAGAAGAGGCATGTTCAAATGAAAAAACCTGGCCTTTCATTGAATTCAGGACGCTGGCCCATAAAGCAATACCAGTTCCGGCCGCCCTGACTGAAAAAGAAATTACAGACCGTTCACTTAACTCTGATGAATCTGAAGCACGCAGGGTGTTAAAAAATTCTGTCAGATCTATGGCCGTCCAGCAAAGAACCAGTGTGAGCGGGTTATCTGCCAGAACTGCAAGCAGCCCGAGTATTGCGATGGCGATCGTCCCCGCCCAGGAGGTCGGGCTTAAAGTGTTTGTGGTTCGGGATGGCGAGGTCAGGATCACAGCTGATGCCACGCCGATGATACTGATCGAATATAACCATGATGATGTATCCGCCATCAAATGCGGTGAAGATGTAAAAAGTTTGACCGGAATCCATAAACTCGGCGAGAAACCCCTGGGGAGATCCATTTGCCAGAATAACACACTAATCCAGGTTAAAAAAACACCGAGAACGGCAGTCAGCCAGGAATAAGAATTAGAATACCTGGCGGCACGCAGCCCGGCCAGGATTCCGATGGAAAGTAACAGCAGGATAAAGCTTGAAATGATATACATGAATGATTTATTTTATCAGGTTATGATTGCCTTAATTCCAGTGATGCATGATCAGCTGCTGAATAACAATCACCCAGCAAAATAAAATATTTTGGCGTAACCTGTTGGGTTTGCCTAGTGGGGTATAATGCCAAAGATGACACATTCCAGGCTGAAGTCGATCGCTTTAATTCTATGGGGGGTAATTTTTAGTATTTTACTATTTATTATTATTTTATTAGTGACTAAACAGGATCAGGACGCAAAAGTTATAGCCGCAAAAGTGAATGATTCTCAATTGGAAATTACTTTGCTGACTTCCACAGTTACAGGAACGCCATCCCCAGTAGTTATCATGCTGCCTTCGGCTACTGCCCGGTTATCTACCCCAATCCCTGTTGCTGGAACGCCGACGGGCAGCACATTTTTATCAGTCTTGCAAAATTTCCAGACCCTGCCGGCAGGAATAAATCCGCTTACCGGTCAAAAACCGTCTGCCGCATCGATGCTCGAAAGGCGGCCTATTTCAGTTAAGATCAGTACTTTTCCGAGGGGGATCGTTCGGCCGCATCAGTACGGTCTTTCCCGGGCGGACCTGGTTTATGAGTATTATATTGAGGATGGGCTGACCCGGTTTATTGCAGTATTTTATTCAAAAGATGCATCACGAGCAGGTCCGGTTCGTTCAGGAAGGTATTTTGATGAATACATCATGCGCATGTACCATGCCGTTTTGGTGTTTGCCAATGCAGATGAGCGTGTTGAAAAACATTTACTGGAGAGTGACTTGAAATCCCTGCTCTTTGTTCCCCGGGATGATAATTGCCCGCCATTATGCAGGGACACTTCCATCCCGGGTTACAACAATGTATTTGTTGATACTGCCGGCGTTGGAGATAAAATAACGGATAATTCAAAACAACAGTTGAGACCTGCTGTTTTCGGGGATTTATTTTCTACTTTGTCATCACAGGCCATCTCACAGATTTATACCCATTATTCGATATACAGCTACAATTATTGGCAGTACGATCCGGTGAAGAATGAATATATCCGGTTTTCTGACACTGCCGATGCGGACTCGTTCACGGTTGGCGAAAAGTATGCTCCGCATATTGATAAACTTAATAACACCCAGTTAAGATCAGATAATGTGATTGAGCTGATTGTGCCTCATAATTTCCATAATGAATTTGACAGGGCTGACCAGGTGATTGATATCACTTTGACTGGCTCAGGTGATGCATATTTATTTCGAGATGGCAGAATGGTAAAAATGCGATGGGTAAGAGATAAAGTTGACCAACCGATACAATTCCAGGACGGTTTCGGTTATCCGGTTCCAATCAAACCTGGTGTAACATTTTTCCAGGTGATTGATACCGAGAGCACCATCAAGCAAACTGGAAATCAGATGGATTTTTACTTTTCCATTCCATTATTAGAGGTCACACCAACTTCAACGCCTTTTGGTTTTGAGCCAACCCCGACACCCAAAAAACGTCACAAATAATTTTATTATTCATTTTTTTTTTACAGAACAAAGGAATGCGAGGTGAAATATGTGCGGAAGATTTACTCTGACAGTTGATCCAGGTGAATTACAGGCAGCATTTCCAGGGTTTACATTCCCAGAAAAATATCATCCAAGGTATAACATCGCACCATCACAACCTATCATGGCAATTCCAAATGACGGGAAAAATGCTGCAGATTTTTTCGTTTGGGGGTTAATTCCTGTTTGGGCAAAAGATCCAACCATCGGCTCACGATTGATCAATGCCAGGGCAGAAACACTGGCAGAAAAATCATCCTTCCGGGGTGCTTATAAATATAAAAGGTGCCTGGTACTCGCAAACGGTTTCTACGAGTGGCGGACACAGCATGGTTCTAAGCAAAAAATACCTTATTACATCAGTCTTGCTTCCGGAAAACCATTCGCATTTGCCGGTTTATGGGATGAATGGCTTTCACCGGATGGTTCACAGGTTAAATCCTGTACCATAATCACAACTGAACCTAATGAGATGATGGCCGAATTACATTCGCGTATGCCGGTCATTTTGCCGTCTTTTGGTTATTCTGAATGGCTCGATACTGGTTCACAAAAGCCGGAAGCACTTCAGAAATGGCTTGCACCATATCCATCCAGTGAAATGACGGCTTACCCGGTTTCGACCCTTGTGAACAGCCCATCCAATGATCGGAGCGAATTACTCGATCATATCCCTGCTGACAAATCATCTCGTGACCCCATGAATGATTTTTCATAATTGTTAAAAATGGTTGCTGTGTTAAAAAAATTATTGTTCCTAAAGAATGTTCTTTCTCAATGAATAAAATTCGTGATCAATTTTCTCAGCGTTATCCAGCGCTGATGTCCAGGGATTTTGTTATTTTTTGGGTGGGACAATTTGTTTCGTTGATAGGCACCTGGATGCAAAATACCACCCAGCCTTACCTTGCTTACCGGCTGAGTGGAAAACCATTTGACCTGGGTTTGATCGGTTTTGCTGCTTCTTTCCCCACGCTGCTTCTTGCCCTTCCCGGCGGAGTAC
>CAZBRI010000289.1:0-4546 GCA_964494055.1 uncultured Anaerolinea sp. | reverse complement strand
CCCTGCTGATCGATGCGGCCGACAAACTCAAGGTTTACCCCAACCCGGCGGACAAGATCCCCGGTACGGTACAACCTTTCAGCGCTGAGCCCGGGAACAGGCTCTATAAATTTTTGTGCTGTCAGCTCAGGCTGCTTGAAATAACCCCTGGCCAGCCCTGCCCCACCGACAAATAATTCTCCGGGAGTGCCGTCAGGCACAGGCAGAAGCTGTTCGTTCAGTACCTGGATAGAGACCCCTGCGACCGGCTCACCGAGCGGGACGACACCCTGTTCAAGAGAGCGGGTCAGCTGTATGCAGGTTGTGACTGCAGTACATTCCGTCTGTCCATAAGTATTATAGATCTGGATCCTGTCCCGGGAAAACTCGAAGAATTTTTCAAGGTACTGCCATTGAGCTTTTTCGCCGCCAATAATTAATACACGCAGAAAGTCCGGTAAAAGCAGGGCGGTGTGATCCAGCTGATTGACCAGTTCGTGCCAGAAGGCAGTCGGGATATTAATGTACGTGATATGTAAATCAGAACATTGCTGTATAAAGCCGGGAATTGAATCAATCATGTCGTCGGAACGTAAAACAAGGGATGCCCCGCTGCACAGGCAGGGGAAAATCTCTTCTGCGCTCGTATCCCAGCTGATGGAGGCAAACTGCAGTACTCTTTCACCGGGCTTGAGTTGATACGTTTTTATAGCAGATGGAATGTAATTCACCCAGCCGGAATGCTGGACCATGACGCCTTTCGGTCTGCCGGTTGAACCGGAGGTATACATCACGTAAGCCAGGTCTTGAGAATTTATCAGAACTGCGGGATTGGAAACTTCCATTTGTTCAAGAGCAGCCCGGTTCAGGTCAATGTAGAATGAATTTCCCTTAAAATCAGCAGCAGCCAATAAATTTGATGAAGTTATAAGCGTTTTTACATCCGAATCTTCAAGAAGGTAATTGATACGCTCAGCCGGATATGCAGGGTCAATGGGCACATAGGCAGCCCCGGCTTTTAATACCCCCAGTATGGAAACAATCAAATCAATAGATCTTTCGAGACAAATTCCTACAAGAGCCTGATGCTCCAAACCCAGTGATAAAAGGTATCGGGCAAGTTGATTTGACCGCGAATTAAGTTCATCGTAGGTGATGCTCTCGCCCAGGTATTTAACTGCAATCTCTCCAGGATTGCGCTGGACCTGTGCGGAGAACATAGCTGGAATGGTGAGATTATTATTCATAAATATTGATAATTGCTGCTCAGAAGAAAGTTCAACTAATTAATCTGTCTTCCCAGAAAGAATGTTTTTTGTTCGAGAATGCATCATTTTATTGAATAACAGAGTTTTCAATAGATAAGAAAAAGCTGGCAAGGTTGAATCCATTTTACACAGGTGATCACTTTTTACCTGGCTGTATGGCGTTCAATAGATTCTGATAACCGGAAATTAACACGTCCCGGTTTGTGAGGAATAAGATAAGGATATAAACGATACCACCGGCAGGAATTGTGACTGCCAGTTGAATTAATGGACCCTTTTGAGAAACTAATTGGAGTAAAAAGTAAACTGTAAGTGCCATAAAGCTGCCAGCCAGAAAAGCCGGACGGAAAGCATCCAGCAGCTTCAAGACGGGTAATTTTATAAGCCGTGTGGCAAAAAACAGGCTGACTGCAGTACCGATAAATGCGATGACAGCTTGTGATAATCCCACCAGGGTGATTGATTTGACGATGGTGACTGCCCACCACAGGGCAGGGAATAAAATTGAGAGCCGCAGTACTGCCAGCCATGTTAATACCTGCGGACGGCCCTGCGCTTTATAAATGCTGCCTGTATTGTAGGAGAGCGATAATATCAAAGTATAGATCGCAAGTGAACTGAGGACTGGCGCAGCCGCAGCCCATTTTTCAGAAAAAATGGCGATTGTTAATGGATACGCGACCAGCGATAAACCCAGACCCAGCGGGACAGTGATCAGGGAGATATAACGGGATGTCATATAAAACCCGCGGGAGACATTATCGGGTTCATTCCTGATGTGGGTATAAATGGGGTACAGGACGGAGCTCAAAATGCGGGCAAACTGTAAGATGAGTAAATCCGGCAGACGGAAAGCAATAGTGTAAATACCAAGCGCACCAGCCCCCAGGTACCGCCCGACTAACAAGTAATCCAGGTTCACGAGGAATATAGCAATGATATCCAGGCCGATGATTTTGAACCCGTAATTGAGCATTTCTTTCGCTACTTTGAAAGAAAAATCCAGGGTCGGCTTCCAGGAAGTTGCCAGCCAATAGCCGATTGAAGAAACAAGTGTTCCGAGAAGATAGCCCCAGATGAGGCTCCAGGCACCAAAACCATACCAGGCAAAAATAATCGATGCGATACCCTTTGTAAGACTCTGAAGGAGATCAGGCAAAAAGGACTTGCCAAACTGCAGCCTTTTATTTATAACAGCCCCATGGATTCCGCCCAAAGACCGTAATGGATAGACAAAGCCGAGGACCTGCAGAACAGGCACAACCCTCGGGTCGCGGAAGTAAAGACCCGCCAATGGGGCTAACAACCAGGTGCCGAAAAAGACAACCAGCCCTATGAATTGATTGACCCAGAAACCGGTGGATGAAGTTAGTTTTTCCTCAGGGAAATAAATGATCGCATTTCCCATCCCAAGGTCGCTGATGACATCCAGGAAGGAAATAGAAGTAAGTGCATAACCAACCACCCCAAAATCATCCGGGCTGAGTAACCGGGCCAGGACAGCCGTACTGACGAGCACCATCAACTTTCCGGAAAAAAAAGTCAGGTACTGCCATGCAGCGCCGCGTATGGTCTTTTTCGCCAGGGACGAGTTCGTTTCCAAAGTACTCACCGGCAATTGCTCCATGGCAGGCTGAAAATTATATTCAGATTTGTCACAAATAATATTACTTTACCAATAATTTTCATAATATCCGCTAATATTTTACCTAATATTGATAAATAATACCGTATAAATATTATTAATTTTCCCGTCTTACAATTCATCCATTTTGGGAAAAACCGGTCAATTTTGAGCAAATTTTCTTAAAATTGAACAGTAAGTTTGTTGTTAAGCATACTGAGTATAACAGTACTGAGGCATAATTGGATTAAATTTGGTGAATATCCGGTTGTCACCCCGCTGCAGCGAGAAGCTTCACAGGCATTTCATTCTGAAAAAAAAGATTTGGAGAGGTTATCCAGGAGATCAGCGCGCGGCAGCAAGGGCTGCACAGTACCCGGGACGGACAGGAATATCTACCAGGCTCCAGCGCGATGCTTCTGAAGGATCCCATGCTGTATATCGAAGTTCAGCTGGCAGGGACGGGAGTATTGAGACATCGAATTGATCAAGCGGGAGAGACAGCCCATCCCCGCGGGCCTTGATGAAAGCCTCTTTTCTCGTCCAGCATGTGAAAAAAGCAGGCAGCTTTTCCTCAAAATTGATTTCATCGAAACCCCTTTGCTCAGCTTGCGAGAAAAAGCGGGTGATCACATGCTCAAAGTTGGGGACGTCGTGAATTTTTTCAATATCCACCCCAATCTGACCCAGCCTGGTAAATACGAGCAGGAGCATCCCGCCGGAATGGGAGAGATTAAATTGAACAGGCTGATGATCTTGCTGTTCGGCTGCCGGCTTGCCGCCAGGGCCAAAAGTAAAATTGATGGAGGCTGGATTTGTTTCCAGGTACTTTGACAGGAGCAGCCTGAGCAATCCCCTGCCTGTGACAAATTGATCCCGGTCCTTTTCAAAACGGAACCTGCCTGCCCTCGCCAATTCCGAGGCTGCAAGGTATTCCCCGCCAGCCAGAGGCCGGGCTTCAATGCACCAGGCATCTATCTCGGCACCCGCGAGGCTGGATACTTCATCCGCCGGCTGCCAGCCTGGAAGGCAAAAAGTCCCATCATGGGACAGGGTAATTTTTTGGTAGAGAAGGCCGGATGTGAACGGGTGAAAAGACATGGTCATTAATTATTTAGGCGGGAAATTATAATTGCTGAGCAGTTTTTTTAACTGTCTAAAATTACTCTTTCATTTAAAGAATGGTAAAACAGGATAACGTTCAAGATCATGTTACCACTAAAAACATATGATTATATTTTTTTGTTGAGACGGATTATAATCATTCAAATTTGTTATCAAGGAGGAAATATGAAATTAGCAGTTATATTATTGGCATTCACCACCATGATATTCACAGGTCTTTCAATTTTTTTGGGGATTCAGTATCTCAACGATCAAAAAACCATTTTTAAAGACCAGGTTAATACATCCGCATACCGAAAGCAGATCGCTGATTTAACAGGCAATTATGAGAGACAGGGCAGTGAATTAGCGGATGTATCAAAAAAGTTTTCAGATGCAGAAGTAAAAATAGAGAAGCTTACCTCAGATAATAAAAACTTATCAAAAAAATTTCTTGATTCCAGCAACAGTGACAATAAATCAAAAATTTTACTCAGCAAATTAATTTGCTCAGATAAATTAACAAATATGGAGATCGGAAGAGCACACGTCTGAACTCCAGTCACCTGAA
>CAZBRI010000288.1:0-4550 GCA_964494055.1 uncultured Anaerolinea sp. | reverse complement strand
GCAAGTAACCGGCCCGGACCATGATCTTCACTCAGGTCTAGCTGGCGGCATGGTTCACAATCCAGCCCAGGCATTGGCCGAACTGATTTCAAAAATGCATGATGAAACCGGCCGGATCAGCCTGCCAGGTTTTTATGACAGCGTCAGACCGATCGATCCGCAGGAGAGATTGGACTTAGCACGTCTGCCTCATACAGATGAAGAATTTTTAGCTCAAACAGGTGTGCCAATGCTGTGGGGTGAATCGCAATTTACTCCCATTGAGAGAACCGGCGCCCGGCCGACGCTGGAAATAAATGGCATGTTGTCTGGCTTTACTGGAAGCGGCCAGAAAACTGTTATTCCTGCCTGGGCTATGGCGAAAATATCCTGCAGGCTTGTACCGGATCAGGATCCTGGAGATGTATTTCTTCAACTCAAAAAGTTCATCGAAAAGAACGCCCCGCCGACAATTCGCTGGGATCTGAAAAAATTATCGGGTGCCAGGGCTTCAATCTCAAAAACGGATCAACCGGGTGTCCTGGCAATGCGTGATGCGTTAAAAGAAGTTTGGGGAATTGAGCCATTTCTCCGGCGCGAAGGCGGTTCAATCCCCGTCGTTGGTCAAATGCAGACGATTCTTGGAATGGAATCGATATTAACCGGTTTTGGCCTGCCGGATGATAATTTGCATGCACCGAATGAAAAAATGCACTTACCAACCTGGTACCGCGGAATTGAATCTTTGATCCATTTCTTTTTCAACCTATAAACAAAAAAATGTAAGAATTAAGGATTATTAATGGAAGATCGAATTATTACTTATGGTGGTCAGGCAGTGATGGAAGGTGTATTGATGCGAGGCCAGAAGGGTATGGCAATCGCGATGCGTGCCCCTGATGGTCAGATCGCTGTTCACACCGAAGATTTATCAGGAATTTATAAATCAAAAATCGCAAAAATCCCTTTTTTACGCGGAAGTATTTTATTATGGGATGCCATGGGTTTAGGAATCCGGGCACTCACGATCTCTGCAGGCATTCAAACAGGTGAAGAAGAAAAAATTGAGGGGCCTCTTTTATATTTGACCCTGATCCTATCGCTATCTTTCAGCATCGGCCTGTTTTTCCTGGTTCCGTACGCAGTTGGTAAATTCGGGATTTGGCTGGGGCTGGGAAAATTAGGGGCAGCAGTTTTTGAAGGTGTTTTCCGCCTGTTGTTGATTATTACGTATATGTGGGCGGTTGGGCTGATGCCGGATATCCGTCGTGTCTTTCAATATCATGGTGCCGAACATAAAACCATCAACGCTTTTGAAGCCGGGGCTGAATTAACCCCTGAAAATGTGGCAAAATTCCCGCTTGAACATCCTCGCTGCGGCACTTCGTTTTTATTAACATTAGCGGTTTTGTCAATTCTGTTTTTTAGTTTTCTTCAGATGCCGTCTGTGATCCTTCAAATCCTGGGGCGCTTGATAATGATCCCGGTTCTGGCTGGTATTTCACTCGAGTACATCCGCTGGATGGCCAATCATTTAAGCTCCCCTATTGTAAAATGGCTGATTAAACCTAATTTAGCCCTGCAAAAGCTTACAACCAGGGAACCAGACCTGGCTATGCTTGAAGTCTCAATCAGATCTTTCAATGAGATGATGGCAATCGAAAAAGCCTGAAAAATCAAAAAGCGCTGAACCTTACGGGATCAGCGTTTTTTGATTCATCATCTCATTGGCTACTCATTACCGGTGGCCGTTTTTCCCTCAATCAAAAGTCTCCTGATTTTCCGATAGGTGATGATTGGTCCATCGCCTTGAATCAGAACTTCACCTATATCCAGGTCGGCTCGGCTTGGCTGTTGGGTGATCACAACCCGTTTATCCTGTCTTTCGATCACAAGGTTTGCGATGCTGCCGATAAATCCTGTGATCTGTCTGAGGATGGGTGTGCGGATTGTGTGATAATAGCGTAAGTACATCAAAGTATTTTCATGATCGATTGGTGCAAAGGCGACCATTACTCGCACGCTGTCACCGATCCAGTTATGCCAGACGTTTGGATACCTGAATTGAAGAAATGGCCGGCGATCCGGCTCTGGCAGTTGAGAAGGTTTTAATGGGATTTGTCCATTATCAACTTCATTGTAAACCCAGAGTTCCAGCAGATTATCTGTCGGAAAATGATTCTTTACTCTAACCAGGGGGCCGTTTACCAGCGTTTTATTCCCTGCCCCGATTGTTGTTCTGTGAATAAAAGGTAAATGAACCACATCAAGTTGATTTTCAATTGCCCTGGAATAATGAATATTCCAGTGATCTCGCAGCGTGCTGTATACAAATTTCTCATCAATTGATTCAAAAAATGGCAGTGGGGGGTAATTATCCCGGGGCTCACCCCACCAGATATAGACAAAACCATTTGCTTCACGGGAAGGGTAATTTACCACTTTTAATGCTTTAGGGGGTTGGGCTGTCTTCCCATTAGCAGGAACGACTGTGCATGCTCCGGATACATCAAATTCAAAGCCATGGAATGGACATTGAATGCAGTCCGTTTTGATCTCACCGATACTTAATGCAGCGCCCCGGTGCGGGCATTTATCAGCCATCACAGATAGAACGCCATGGCTGTCCCGCCAGGCTACCATCTTTTCTGCCATCCGGGTGAAACCAACAGGTTTTCCTGTCTTAATTTCTTTCGATTCTAGAATTGCGTACCATTGATTGGGGATCATCAGCTGGTTTCCTTTTGTTAGTTAAGATCTAAAATTATTATAACCCTCAATTTGGGTTAGAATTAATTTATGGCACCATTAATTGGCAGGAAACAAATAAAAAGTGTAATTATTTTATGTATGATCACAGGTTTTCTCTTTTTTCTTTACCTGTTTACCAGGCCTTCTGATGGAGAAGTCAGGACAGAATTTTATAAGTGTATCGTTTATTACCGGCAGGTTCATTCCAGCCCCCGTCGTTTTGTTGCACATATTGTAACCATAGACCTGTCCTGCAATAACATTGACACATTTGTTACCCCTCCCGGGAAGGGGGAGAATAATAAATCACTTATATCCAGAACAACTTCGCAGTTTGCAAGCGAATTTTCCACCCAGGTCGCAATTAATGGGGATGGTTTTACACCCTGGAGATCCAACAGCATTTTTGATTATTATCCACATCCCGGCGATCCAGTTTTTCCAAATGGTTTTGCTGCATCCAATGGTAAAGAATATGGAGAAAGTAAAGGACCAACATTATTCATTAATACAAGAAATGAGGCCAGCTTTGGCATTCCGAAGCGCAAGATTAATAATGCGATATCCGGGCAAAGCTGGCTTGTAAAGAATAAAAATCCGGTACCAGACTTGAATGATCAACGAACTGCTCCAAGAACTGCAGTCGGACTGGATGGTCCTGGCAAGCGTCTTATCCTGATTGTTGTTGATGGTCGTCAGCCATTTTACAGCGATGGCGTGACGATCCAGGAAATGGCGGAATTAATGATTTATTATGGGGGTGATAATGCTATCAATTTAGATGGCGGCGGCTCATCCACCCTGGTTATTCAGGATCCTTCAACAAAAAAGTACAGGGTGATGAATTCACCGATTGACAGCGGCATTCCTGGCAGAGAACGATCAGTAGGGAATCACCTTGGAATATTCGTCCGATAGCCAGCGAGCTGCGCATAGACATTTTTCGAAAAATAATACTGCCGTTTCATTATCTGAAATTAGATGAAACGGCAGTAAAAAAAATCAACTGATTTATAAAGGTTCAAATCGGGCTGTAAAATGCCGGAGTAATTGGGGGGCGTAGGAAAATTTATAACCTTTAAGCCGATCGGCATGCTTGATAATTTTCCCCAGGGTCTCGGTGATATAGTCCATATGTGATTGGGTGTAAACACGCCGCGGGATGGCGAGGCGGACCAATTCCAAACGGGGATAAACAATTTCTCCTGTGTCAGGATCAGGGTGAGCAAACATAACGGAACCGATTTCACAGGTTCGGATTGCCCCCTCCAGGTACATTGCGACTGATAAGGATTGCCCGGGAAATTCACCATGCGGGATATGCGGTAATAGGGTGCCGGCGTCCAGGTATATCGCATGACCGCCTGCGGGTTCGATCAACCCGATCCCCAATGACTTGATCGATTCTGCCAGGTAAGCAGTCTGACCAAGCCGGTAGGCAAGGTAATCTGTATCCAATCCTTCATATAATCCTACAGCCATTGCATCCAGATCCCTGCCTGCAAGACCGCCATAGGATACGAAACCTTCGCGTAAAATTAATTCATTTGACACCATTTGGAAGGTATCCTGATCATTCATGGCTAAAAGACCGCCAATATTTACTATTGCATCTTTCTTTGCAGACATGCAAAAACCATCTGCATATGAAAACATTTCTCGTGCGATCTCAATTGGAGATTTTTCGGCATACCCCGGTTCTCGCAGCTTGATGAAATAGGCATTTTCAGCATACCTTGCTGCATCAATGAAGAAAGGTATATTGAAAGAGTGATAAATTTTTGCGACATTTTTGATATTCTCCATCGAGACAGGCTGGC
>CAZBRI010000287.1:0-4566 GCA_964494055.1 uncultured Anaerolinea sp. | reverse complement strand
AGATAGCTTCAGGTGACTGGAGTTCAGACGTGTGCTCTTCCGATCTTTACTTTGACGGCGGTTGTTGGTCAGGTTGGCTGTATCACCCTGTTGATTGTTTTTGGAGCATTGATAGGTGGTCTCTGGTTGGATCGGCATTTTTCAACCAAACCAATGTTTACGTTATTATTTATGGTCGCCAGCATGCCTGTAACCCTTTATATAATGTACAAAGTTGTAAAAGGTGCAACAGACAAAATGCGGCCGGTTATAAAAAATAAGAACAATGAAAATTCTGAAGGAGGTAGCGAATCGTGACTGAGACTCCAAAACAAAAAGTGTGGGGCCGCTGGGTCGTTCTCGCAGCATTCATCCTTGGATTATTTCTTTTCACCGGCTTTTTTGGCCTGGGTTTAGGAATAAAGGTTGTAATGCCGTCAGTTGTATTACCAGCAGAGCCGCTCACAGAAGCCATCAACACACCGTTTGGTCCGTTCTTTTTAAGCGGGACTCTTGTTGCGTTACTTTTCGCAGATTTGCTGATAATCTTATTAGCTATCGCGATTAGTTCAACAATTAAGAAAGGTAATTTGATTCTGACAGGAATCGTCGGTGCCGTTGAAGCATTACTTGAAATGCTGCATGGCATGACCGAAGGTACTGCCGGAAAATGGACCAAAGCCATTTTCCCCTGGTTTGCAACAATCACACTGCTAGTTATGATTGCTAACTGGACAGAAATGCTTCCAGGTGTGGAAACAATCGGTTTACTTGAAAAAAGCCATGAAGGAATTTATGCAATCGGTAAACCTTTAGGTCCATTTATGAACGCAATAAAGGCGGTTGAAGGACAGGAAAAATACAGTCTCATTCCTTTTGTCCGCGTTGTTTCAACTGATTTAAATTTCACCGTTGCTCTGGCACTTGTTGCTGTGGTCATGATCCAGGTATTCGGGGTCAGGTCACAGGGCGGGGCTTATTTCTCGAAATTCTGGAATACAGGCGGTGTCTTCTCCAGGCCGATCTTTGGTGTGATCGATTTTGGTGTAGGTATTCTCGAAGTTGTCTCAGAATTTTCAAAAGTCCTCTCGTTTGCCTTCCGTCTTTTTGGTAATATCTTTGCAGGTTCCGTTTTGCTATTCGTCATCGGTTCCCTTGTTCCGGTGTTCGCGCAGTCAATTTTTTACCTGCTGGAATTTTTTGTTGGTGCCATCCAGGCATTTGTGTTCGGCCTTTTGGCAATGACATTCATGGCCCAGGCAACCCAGGGTCATGGCGGCGAGCATCACGAAGAAGCTCACGCATAATGTTCTCGGGCATTATTGCCTAATGGCTATTCAATAGAATAACCAAAAATCAGTCAATTTTGGTGCGGTTTGTTGAACAGATCGCGTCACATGATAAAAAATATTGGAGGAACAAAAATTATGGATGCTGCAGCAGCAAAATTAATCGGCGCTGGTCTGGCTATGATCGGTGCAATCGGTGCAGGTGCTGGTATTGGTATCGTAGCAAGCGGTGCTGTACAGGCAATGGGTCGCAACCCAGATGCAACCGGTACAATTCAGACCAACATGATTCTTGGTATCGCTTTCGCTGAAGCGGTCGCCATTTATTGTTTGGTTGTTGCTCTCTTGATCCTGTTCGTTTTTTAATAACAAGACTGGGAGGCTACTTTGGAAGCACTTGGTATTAATGGTTCTTTTTTGCTCGTTCAAATCGTAAACCTTATCATTGTTTACGTTGTTGTGAGCAAATGGATTGTCGGTCCAATTACCGGCATGTTGGAAAAAAGGCGCCAGACTATTGCAAATGGTTTGGAAGATGCCCGTGTAGCTGCTGAAGCCCGTGCGAATGCAGAAAAAGAAGCACAGAAAATCGTCTCTGAAGCCCAGGCGAAAGCTAGCCAGGTTGTTCGCGAAGCGACTGAACGTGCCGAAGTAGTTGGCCGCGAAGTCAAATCAGCTGCTGAAGCAGAAGCTGGCAAGGCTCGTGAAAAGGCCCTCGCTGGTGTAGAAGAAGAACGCAATCGTATCCTCGGAGATCTCCGCGGACAGGTTGCCGCGCTTTCCATCGCTGCCACTCAGAAGCTGGTAGGTCAGGCTCTGGATGAGAAACGCCAGCACTCTTTGATCGAAGAATTTTTCTCTGGTGTAAAAGCCGGGAAGATTGTGATGATGGAAGATGCCAAGGTAACAGGCGCATCTGCTGAAGTTACCAGCGCTTTACCCCTCACAAAAGATGAACAGCAGACAGTTAAGAAAGACCTTGTTGCAAAAACTGGTGCGCAGTCTGTATCCTTCCATGTTGATCCCGCCATTCTTGGTGGTTTGATCATCAAGGTTGGTGACAAAGTATTGGATGGCTCTGTCTCCGGCAAGCTGGAAGGACTTCGTTCAAGCCTTCGCTAATTTGTTTTGTCCTGTTAAAAGACCTGGCCGGTTCACACGAACCTGTCAGGTCTTTGTTAATTATGGTAAATTTCATCTATGAACGAATTAAAACTTTCAAACTTAGTATCAGAATTTCCATTTCCATTTATAAAACATGGTGCGTCTGATCCAAATATCACTTCCATAACTTCAGATTCAAGGCAGGCAGGCAAAGGTTCGTTATTCGTCGCCTTTGTTGGAGAAAATTCTGACGGTCATAAATATATTAGCGCGGCTATCGCCAATGGAGCATCTGCTATCGTTGGTGAACAATCGTTAACTGAACTTACCGTTCCATATATCCGGGTTGAAAATGCCAGGAGATCTCTTGCGTATATTTCGGCTGCTTTTTATGGTTATCCCGCGAGAAAATTAATGATGATCGGGGTTACTGGAACAGATGGAAAAACAACAACCTGTAACCTTCTTTACCAGATAATGAAGACAGCCGGTATCCGGACCGGATTAATATCAACGGTTAATGCAGTTATCGGGTCTGAAGTGCTGGATACCGGCTTTCATGTTACGACTCCTGATGCACCGGATGTTCAAAAATATCTAGCTAAAATGGTGGAAGCAGGATTGACACACGTGATTTTGGAAACAACCTCTCATGGCTGGGCACAATACAGGGTGGATGCCTGCGAATTTGATATCGGTATAATCACCAACATTACCCATGAACATCTTGACTATCACGGCTCTTACGAAAATTACCGGGCAGCAAAATCGCGATTGTTTCTCAGTTTGGCTGAAACCATGCCTAAGGATTTTGGGAACAGCCGGCTAAGTATATTTAATATGGATGATCGATCCTTTCCATATTTAGATTCTTTGCAAACCAATAATAAAATTCGTTATGGTCTATCAAGTTCAGCAGATCTTCGAGCAGAAGATATAAGTCAAACTAGAAACGGAATAAATATTCGGATTATAGGTGAAAATATCAACATCCCTGTTTCTGCCAAGCTTTACGGCCGCTACAATGTATATAACTGCCTTGCAGCATTAAGCGCTGCGATTTTTGGATTGGGAATTGACCCCAGTGTTTGTACACAGGGTTTGGCTGAATTTGAAGGCGTTACAGGCCGAATGCAGTCCGTAGATTTAGGACAAAATTTTTCAGCCTTTGTGGATTTTGCCCATACACCTAATGCTTTGAAAGTAACCCTTCAAACAGCCCGGGAAATGGTGCCGGGGAATGCAGGAAAAAATAGCCAATATTCTCGTGTTATTGCTGTCTTTGGTTCTGCAGGTTTACGTGACAAAGAAAAACGCAGAATGATGGCTGAAATTTCAGCAGAACTGGCAGATATAACCATTTTGACCGCTGAAGATCCTCGGACGGAGTCGCTGGGCGACATACTTGAGGAAATGGCCGAAGGTGCTGTCAGCAAAGGTGGAGTTGAAAATGTATCCTTTTTTAGAGTACCGGATCGTGGAGATGCCATCCGGCTGGCAGTAAAAATGGCAAATCCAGGTGATATTGTCCTGGCTTGCGGTAAGGGACATGAACAGTCAATGTGCTTCGGGACAACAGAATACCATTGGGATGATAGTGACGCTATGAAAATAGCCCTGTCCGAATTATTAGGCATCGCTGCAGAAAAAATGCATTATCTTCCTACGAGTGAAAAATAATGTCAGTTCACTTTTTGAAAAGGGAACAGATTATATTCTCACCGATCGAAATAGTATGGGATTATTTTTCTGCTCCTGAAAATTTAAATAATCTGACGCCGCCAGATATGAATTTTGAAATTCTCACAAACCCGTTAGTCCGGATGTTTGAAGGCCAGTTAATTGAATACCGGGTTCAAATTTTTCCAGGTATTCGCACTTTATGGCTGACAGAAATTTCACATATCAGGCAGCTTGAATATTTTGTGGATGAGCAAAGGCTCGGCCCTTATGCTTTTTGGTATCATGAACATAAATTCATAAAAATTAATGACAATCAGACCAAGATGATCGATAATGTTACCTACTCCATCGGTTATGGTTTTGTTGGCAGCTTGTTAAATTATCTTTTTATCGGGAAAAAATTGTCGGAGATATTTGATTTTCGATCTTTAAAAATCACTGAATTATTCCCCGGTCAGGAGAGACAGATCGGAAGAGCACACGTCTGAACTCCAGTCACCTGAAGCTATCT
>CAZBRI010000286.1:0-4583 GCA_964494055.1 uncultured Anaerolinea sp. | reverse complement strand
GATTTGACAGTACCATCCGGTCATGTTGTCTCTTTCTGTGAAGAGCGTGCCTCCAATTTATGTATTGAATGCCACCAGGCCTGGGCCTCGATGAAAAGTGTCAATACTCAGATCCCTGATTTTGCAGTAACCGACCCGGATGCAGTAGTAGGACCGATTAAAGTTGACGGCGCTGACAAGCCGTTTGGATTTAGCAATGCCCTCTATCTAGGTGTCGCTGGTTTATGGTTTGGGACCGAAGCGCAAATTGCATACGAGTATGAAGGTAAAACTTATGTTGGTGCAAATGCCCATGTTCCAGCCGATATGAAAAACCCGGGCTGTGTTGGATGCCATGATGTTCACAGCGGAACTGTCAAATCAGCAGCTTGTGTTACCTGCCATGCCGGCAGCAAAACCTTTGAGGATATACGCGGGGCTACTGATGTTACAGACTGGAATGGCAACGGTGATGTGAAAGAGAGCATCGCAGCTGAAGTAAACGTGCTGCTAGATGCCCTAGGAAAACAAATCGGGGTATATGCTAAAGATAAAGCTGGTGCTGCTATCATTTATGACCCCGCTGCTTATCCGTACTGGTTTACAGACGCCAACAAAAATGGTAAACACGATGCGGATGAAAAAGCCTACAGCACCTGGACTGCAAGAATGCTCAAAGCTGCTTATAACTATAACTTCCTTCTGAAAGCGAAGGGAGCAGCATTCCATAATGCGAAATATTCCATTCAGATTACCATTGATTCAATTAGTGATCTCGGTGGAGATGTCAGCAAATACAACAGGCCATAAACCTTGTTGTAAGTAATAAAAAAGAGTGCCGGTCGCTTGTTGACCGGCACTCTTTTATTAATTAGATTCTACCCCATGTAAATGATGGATAGGATGATCTAAATCATTATAGTCAGAAATAATGATCAGAGCATTAGTGACTGTTCCGCCAGGATTGTGCCACCGGTGTTTTAGCTGTGCCATAAATAACAGGCTGTCACCAGTTTCAAGGCGGTAACTTTGTCCTTCAACCTGGTATTCCAGTGTTCCCCGTAAACAGTAAACAAATTCATGACCACTATGAACCATACTTGAATTTCCGCTCGAGGCGCCATTTTCCAGGGTTAACATAAATGGCATCGCCTTGCCTGAGAACAATTCACCACCCAGGCCTTCCCATAAACCACGCTGAAAAGGTATCCTGGTCCTGCTTTCTGCTTTGAGAAAAACAACTTTTTTTCGGGTTTCTTCAAAACTGAAAAACTCAGTTACAGGAATACCCAATGCATTAGCCAGGCGGTATAAGGTTGAAACGGATGGAGATGTCTTTCCTCGCTCTATCATACTCAATGCATTTGCAGAAAGCCCGCTCATCGTCGCCAAAGTTCGCATGGAAATGTTTCTTCGGTCACGAAGTTCACGCAAACGGAGACCTACATCGATAGAAATAGCTTGTTTTTCCTGATCATTCATAACAAACTCCCATCAACTATTATAGATAAATTGTACCATAATCATTATATATAAAAAATATATTGATATTTTCAGAAATAAATTTTCACGATAAATAAAAAAAACCGGATTATATATTTCTGCTGAATGTTGTATGGATTTTATCACTTTGATGTTCAAGGAAATACAATCTAAAATAGCCGATATAATCCTGATACAAATCTAAACCAAAATTTATTTTAATATCTGAAAAATTAGTTTCCCTGTGATGATCAAGCCACTTCAAATTACTTTCTGCATATCAGCCTGGCGAAAATTATAATTAACAATAATTCGGTTTATATTAGAAAAGGTCTCATTTTGAATAAATTCTCAAAGATTACCCAAAAACAAATATTTTTACCACAGGACCATGGATCATGGGTGTTTATAATCAGTCCATTGATTATCGGCCTTTTTGCAGGAAAAAATGTTAATGTATTCTCTATTATATTAATTTGTGCCTGCGCAGCCGCTTTCCTTATACGACAGCCGATCACCATCCTAATTAAATCATTCAGCGGACGGCGCCCAGGACTCGAGCCGGCTGCTGCCTGGTTTTGGATCTGCACATACGGATTCGTAATAGTTGTTTCTGCCCTCCTTTTATTGTATTCTGATAAAAAGGAACTACTATTGCTTGCGCTCCCTGCTGTTCCGGTTTTTATATGGCAATTATTACTGATCAGCCGACGGGAAGAACGAAAACAGATCGGTCTTGAAATTCTTGGGACCGGTGTACTGTCCCTGGCTGCACCGGCAGCCTTTTGGATCGGTTCAGGGCATTATGACAGCACAGGTTGGTTTATATGGATCCTGGTCTGGTTCCAATCTGCTGCCAGTATCGTATATGCATACTTGAGGTTAACACAAAGGCAATGGAAAGAAAATCCATCTCTAAGGAGCAGGATTTGGACTGGCTGGCGAGCGATCGCGTACACAACATTTAACCTGGGATTATCCATTTTGCTTGTGAGTATTGGTAAAATTCCAGGACTGATATGGGCCGCATTCCTGGTTCAGTTCCTTGAATCGATCTGGGGTACTATAAAGCCTGCAATAAATGCAAAACCTGTATCAATTGGCATGAGACAGTTAATAATATCCAGTTTATTCACAATCATATTTATCAGTACATGGAGATAAACCATGACAAATAACGAATGGGTCACACTGATCGAATTATTTGACAGGCTCGAAGCCGAAATATTTAAAGAAGCCATTGAAGCGCAAGGTATTCCCTGTGAACTTTTCCAGGAAGGAATCTCGCATTATTTATATCCTGTCAGCGGACCATTAGGCAAAATTGATGTTTGTGTGCCTTCCGCACGCATGAAGGATGCCTCTGAATGGCTGGAAGCATATAATAAAGACGAATTGGCAGATACAAATCCAGACGAGAATATTGAAGTCAATTGAACAATAAACTGATAAATTAATTCAATATCACACTTGAAATTTTGAAGGCATGGAAGGAATGGATTACTTCTTCGAAATTCACAAAGGCATTCCCCGGGAAGGACCCGGCGATGCACACTCAACCCGAAAAGCATGGGAAATGTGCACAGATTTGCCAGAAAAGCCAAAAATATTAGATATTGGCTGTGGACCAGGGATGCAATCCTTTGATTTGCTTTCAATCAGCAATGGCTGGATTATCGGTCTGGATACTCACTTTCCATTTTTACTCGATTGCAGAAAAAAATCTATTCTCAATCAGAAATTTAACAGCTTTTATTCAATTAATGCATCAATGCATCACATGCCATTTGCAGAGTACGGGTTTGACGTGATCTGGTGTGAAGGTGCGATATACAACATGGGATTTCAAAAAGGGTTATATACCTTTCATCCGCTTTTAAAAACTGGCGGATATATGGCAGTAACAGAAATTTCCTGGATCGCGGATACCCACCCCTCTGAAATTTCAAACTACTGGGAAAAAGAATACCCTGGGATTAATACAGTCGAAGACAACCTGAAAAGTGTCACTTCAGCCGGATTTGAATTGATAGGGCATTTTATACTCCCGGAATCCAGCTGGTTTGACAATTATTACAATCCATTATTTGAAAGAATCATTGCGCTACAAAATAAATACCAGGATGAACCGGAATTTCAATCCTGCGCAGCAGAAACCATACAGGAAATTGAGATGTTTCAGAAATATTCCAAATGGTATGGGTATGTTTTTTATATCATGAGATTGATACGAAATTAATTTAATCACGAACAATTATCGAGGCTGCTAATGAAATTTGGTTTAGAAATCGTCCCCATTGGATATTACAGTGATCCACGAAAAATTGTGGAATTGGCAGTTATCGCAGAGGCAGCAGGTTGGGAAGGGATTTGGTTATGGGATATGGTATTTTTCCCATATGGAATTGGTGACCCGTGGATCAGCCTGGCAGCAGCGGCGAATGCGACTAATACATTAAAATTGATTACTGGGGTAACGCCAGTTCCAAGATATTCCCCTCATAATCTTGCACGGATGCTGGCGGGGCTTGATATATTAAGCCAGGGAAGGATGATATTTGGTGCCGGTCTGGGTGTTCCCTCAGAATATCGTACTTCATCCGAAAATTACAACAATAAAGACCTTGCTGAGATTATGGATGAAAGTCATGAATTCATCACACAATATCATTCTGGGGAAAAATTCACAAAGAAAGGTAAATATTTTACAGCAAGTGATGTACAGCTAGTCCCAAAACCTGTTCAATCACCCAGGATTCCAATTTGGATCGGAGGAGATAGCCATGCTGCATTGAAAAGAGCATCTAAATGGGATGGGTGGATCATAGGGACTGTAAACGAGCAAAAGGAAATAACCAAGACCCCGGAACAGCTCAACAAACAGGTTGATTATATAAAAATTGAAAAACCAAACAATAATTTCGTAGAAATTGTGATCGATGGGATCTCTGAAGCAGGAGAAAAATCACTTGTAAACGAATACTCTGAGGCTGGGGCAACCTGGTGGTTTGAATGTATTTTTGCAACCAGGGGATCCCCAGAAGAGATGATCAACCGTGTAAAAAAGGGACCCCCTAATAGGTGAACTAAATCATTTTTTTCACAATTATCCAGGAATTGTA
>CAZBRI010000285.1:0-4587 GCA_964494055.1 uncultured Anaerolinea sp. | reverse complement strand
TTATTCAAGCTAGCCGGTGATCATGGCCATCTAGATTTCGCCGATGGCTTTGGTAATCTGGATCTCGCGCGGGCAGGCCATGGTGCAGTTATAAACTGTGTGGCAGCGGGCGACACCGTCAGTTTCGGAAAGGATATGCATTCGGTCTGCAGCGGCTTCATCGCGGCTATCGAAAATAAAGCGGTGGGCTGCCACAAAAGCCGCCGGTCCAAGGTAGGTTTCACTGCCCCAGAAGGATGGGCAGGAGGTGGTACAGGCACCGCACAGGATGCACTTGGTGGTTTCATCAAAGATCGCACGCTGTGATTGGCTTTGCAGTCGTTCCTTGCCATCAGCTGGCAGCGGAGAATCATTAATAAAGAAAGGTTTGACAGCCTTGTAATTATCAAAGAAAGGCTTCATGTCCACGATCAGGTCTTTGATCACCTTAAGGCCCAGCAGGGGCTCGACGGTGATCGTGGTACCGACATCACGTACCAGGGTTTTGCATGCCAGCTGATTTCTGCCGTTGATCCTCAGAGCGTCCGAACCGCAGACACCGTGCGCGCAGGAACGGCGGAAGGAAAGCGTGCCATCCATATGGCCCTTCACCTTTTCCAGCAGGTCCAGGATGCGGTCAGTTTCAGGCGCTTCCAGCGAGTAGGTTTCGTAGTGCCACTTCTTATCCACTTCGGGATTGAAACGGAATATTTTTAGAGTAACAATCATGGCGGCCTCGGCTAATAAACGCGTTCTTTGGGTTGGTATTTGGTGATGGTTACGGGTTTGTAGCTGATCTTAACCTGTTTTGCATCTTTAAAGACCAGGGTGTGCTTCAGCCATTCCTTGTCATCACGGTTCGGGTAATCTTCGCGGGAATGTCCTCCGCGTGATTCCTTGCGGTTCAACGCGCTCATTGCAATCACTTCAGCCAGGTCGAGCATGTTTCCAAGTTCCCAGGCATTGATCAATTCAGTGTTAAATATCTTGCCGCCATCGGTAAGCTTGATGTGATGGTAGCGCTGCTGCAGCTCGTGCACTTTTTCAATAGCCGCCTGCATATCCTTTTCAGTGCGGTAGATGCCGACAAGGTCGAACATAACCTTCTTCATTTCGGTGGCAATATCAAAAGCGTTTTCCTTACCGGAGCCCTGCCTGAGGACATCAAACTGGGCAGTGGCTGTTTTCTCAGCATCTTCGGGCAGCGGTTCAAAAGTGGATGCGTTAGCATATTCAGCGGCTTTTAAGCCGGCGTGCTTGCCGAAAACAACCAGGTCCAGCAGGGAATTGGTTCCCAAACGGTTGCCGCCATGGATGGAGACACAGGCGCATTCTCCTGCAGCATAAAGACCGGGGTAAGGAGTGTTCTTATCGTCAGTAACCACTTCGCCGAATTTGTTGGTGGGGATGCCGCCCATAGAATAATGAGCAGTCGGCTGAATGGGCATCATCTGGTTGACCGGGTCAACCCCCAGGTAAACACGGCAGAAATCGATGATATCCGGCAGCTTTCTGAGAATCTCTTCACCGGTCACGACGTAAGGAGTACCGTCCGGATTGGTTCTTCCGTCCATGGCGGCGTACTTATTAACACTTTCAGGACGTACATCCAGGTAAACATAATTGGAACCATTGATCCCGCGGCCTTCCCGGATCTCGGTATAGATCGCACGGCTGACGACATCACGCGAGGCAAGATCTTTAACCTTGGGGGCATATTTCGGCATGAAACGCTCACCCTTACCGTTGATCAGAACACCGCCGTCTCCGCGTACACCTTCAGTGATCAGGATACCGAGCTTGTAAATACCGGTCGGGTGAAACTGGAAGAATTCCATATCTTCCAGGGGCAGCCCTTTGCGCAGGATGATGGCAGCACCGTCACCGGTGTAGGCATAAGCATTGGAGGTCACTTCAAAAATGCGGCCATGACCACCGGTGGCAAAAATGACCGCCTTGGCATGGAAAGTGTGCAATGTTCCGGTGGAAAGTTCAACTGCGACAACCCCGGCCGCCTTACCATTTACGATCAACAGATCGAGAACCTGGTATTCGTCAAAGAAATTTACATCGTTCTTTAAGCATTGTTGGTAAAGCGTCTGAAGGATCATGTGACCGGTCCGGTCAGCTGCATGACATGCCCGGCTGACGGGTTTACCGGTTTCATTATTCGTGTGGCCGCCAAACGGCCGCTGTGAAATACGGCCTTCAGGGGTTCGGTCAAAAGGCAGACCCATGTGTTCGAGTTCGAAAATCGCCTGCGGGGCTTCTTCACACATGAACTGAATGGCATCCTGGTCACCGAGATAATCAGAGCCTTTTACGGAATCATATGTGTGCCATTCCACGCGGTCTTCTTCCAGGTTGCCCAATGCAGCACTGATGCCGCCCTGAGCCGCACCGGTGTGAGAGCGGGTGGGATATAGTTTACTGATCACTGCTGTTTTGGCAGAACGGGACGCATACAACCCGGCCATCAAGCCTGCTCCGCCTGCCCCGATAACAATCACGTCAAATTGATGAATATTCATTCCAGGTACCATCCTAATACGTCCAGATGACATACAGGCCGACAATGGCCATGGATACAATGGTCACAATGCTGATCCAACGGACAATATTACGTCCCAATTTTGATGAGATGTAATCATCGGCGATCACAACCAGGCCGTGCACCCCGTGAGAAACCGCGAGCAGGTACAAAGCACTGGCTGAAAGCTTCCAGAATGGAGTGATCCAGAGCGGCAGATCAGAAATGTTCGTGTTTTGGACATGCGTGCCGTTGGGCATGAATCCCCAGCGCATCATATCCGCAAAATTCATTTCATTCCTGGCACCCATGATCAGGGCACCAATGATGCCTATCAGGACAAAAAAGTACATACCAAGAGCTGATAGTCGGGTAAAGATCCACATCAGCATTTCAAAATTCAAACCGCGTTTGGAAAGAGAAAGGGTTCTAGATTTCATAATCGTTTCCTACCCTGCCAGACCGGCACGAATAATGACAAATGCAGCAAAGCTGAAAAGGGGAATAAAAACCGCCCATTCAACCCAGATGGCTTCCCGCTGATATTCAATCAGGCTTGGCCAGAGATCAAGGATCGTAATTCGCAGACCATTGATCATATGGAACAAAACACAAAAGAATACAAAAATCTGGAAAACCCAGCTTTCGTAAAGGTTATTGATCACACGTCCCGTTGGCCCTCCCAGGAATGAAACGAGTACGTGTGTTCCAACGAACAATGCAATGCCCAGACCACCGATGCGGTGAAGTATAAAGGTCAACATGGGACCCTTTCCTTTATACCGTAAACCTGCAGCCAGACCGACATTTCTACTCAAGCCCATCCGAGCCTCCTCGAAAAAATGCAGAATTGTGCATCATTATCTCATCAACAACTCTTCTCAACAATGTGACAAAACTCATTGAATTATGTATAAACCTTCATTATTAACAAAAATAATCCGATAAAAGAATAACTGGTTAGAATTTTTTTGCTTTTTTTTGCATTCGGAATGAATTCGCTGCTTCTGGTTTACCCAAAGACAATTTTTCACAATCTTTTATAAAAAAAACGTGACAATCATCATCTACTTTTCAGTCCACAATTCCATATAAAAAACAATAAAAGGCTTTTATAATTTCGCTGTTGTGCGTCTGGATGATTTTCAATTCTAATCGATATTTGGTGAGGTTATTAGAAATGATGATCGCTGCCAATTCAGACACGGACAATAATTGAAACACTGCAATACATTGCCAGAGGAGGCATGCATGTCAGGTTCCAACCGCATTAGCCGCCGGGACTTTATGAAAGTCACGACCGGAGCCATCGGAGGGATCATCACAGCTGCCATCGGCGTACCAGTCATCGGGTATGTAATAGACCCGGCGCTGCGCGCAGGTGCAAAAGAAGCCTGGATCCCGATCGGGAAGCTCGACAAGATCCCTGTCGACACACCCACTCCTTTTTCGTTTACCCGAACCCAGGTGAACGGATGGGAAAGAACCGGGAACAGTTTTGGCGGCTTTATCATCCGCAAGTCTGAAGATCCCAAAGATATTGTCATTTTATCCAGCCGGTGCACACACCTCGGCTGCAGCGTCAACTGGAAAGAGGATTCGAAAGAATTCATTTGTCCGTGTCATGATGCCAAGTTCAGCAAGGATGGCAAGGTACTGGACGGTCCTCCGCCAAAACCATTGAATCAATATACCGAATTCAAAGTGGATGCTGACGGCAATCTGCTCATATTCTTGAAGGAAGGTTAAGTATGTGGCAGAAAATTTACGAATGGCTCGATGAACGACTCGGGTTGGGCGAAATGTACACCAATCTGCTCGACCGGCCTGAACCGACCGGAAACTGGTGGAATACACTTGGCTCTGCCAGCCTGTTTCTCTTCATTCTGCAAGCCGCGACCGGTATCTTCCTGACAATTTATTACACCCCGTCCCCCGACCATGCCTACGACAGCATTCAGTACATTATGAACGGTGTGGCATTCGGCTGGCTGGTGCGCGGTATTCATCACTGGGGCGCAACCCTGATGGTAGATCGGAAGAGCGTCGTGTAGGGAAAGAGTGTTCAGAGCCGTGTA
>CAZBRI010000284.1:0-4612 GCA_964494055.1 uncultured Anaerolinea sp. | reverse complement strand
ATTCCAGCTGCCAAAAATCAGGAGAATCTGGGAATATCCATATGTCAGAGATGGGCGGATGATCGTAAAAGGAAAATCATTCTTTTGATATTCATCCATTAACAACTGTTCGCAGGCGATCTTGTCGCGTGAATATTGCCAAAAAGGATTTTCCAGCGGGGTTTGCTCGGTGATCAGGTAATTTGCCGGGGGTTTCTGATAGGCACTGGCAGAGCTGATAAAAATGAATTGTCCGGTTTTGCCGCGAAACAACCTCAGATCACGCTCGATATCCTGCGGCGTGAAGGCAATCCAATCCACAACCACATCAAAATGCTGCTGGTTGAGCCGGGACAGGAGATCGGGTGCTTCTTTTTGGATATCACCCAGTATCTGCCTGGCGCCAGCCGGAATTTGATGCTTTTTTGAGACTGACCGGTTAAGGATCGTCAAATCCACACCATTCGATACTGCGTAGGCTGAGCATTCCGAGCTGATCACACCGGTTCCGCCGATAAATAATACTTTCAACATGATAACCTCAACATAAACCTGTAATAGATTAACCTTCACCCAATTCAGGGATGGGTTGGGAACTCAGTGCTTTTCTCGTCCAAAAGCCTTCGATAACAAAGACAATCAAAGCCAGCCAGACAACTGCAAACCCGATGAAATGACTCTGGTCAAATTTTTCACCATAGATATAAATACCCAGGATCAACTGCATGGAAGGTGTGAGATATTGCATGATACCTACCATGGAAAGCGGGATGTTTTTTGTTGCACTGGCAAATAATAATAATGGAATGGTGGTCACCACACCGGCCCCCATCAACAGGTAAGTCGTCACAGGTGTCTGCCGCATGAAAGCTCCGCTGCCCGTCATATCCAGGTAAAAAAGGTAGATCAGAGCCGGGATAAATAGCAGGCCGGTTTCGATAGTCAAACCATACAGTGAGCCGAGCGGCGCAAGTTTCTTTAACAGTCCATATGTTGCAAAAGACACTGCCAGGGAGAGTGCGATCCAGGGGATTCTGCCATATACAAATGTAAGGTAAATCACACCGGCAGCTGCAATCGCCACTGAAACCCATTGGAAGGGCCGAAGTTTTTCCCGCAAAAAGAATACACCAAGCAGCACACTCAACAGCGGGTTTATAAAATAGCCAAGACTGGTTTCAATAATGTAATTGGCATTGACGCCATAAACATACACCAGCCAGTTGATGGCGATCATAATCGCAGCAAAAAAATAGATCGTGATTACCTGCCGGTTGACAGCTGCTTTTTTGAAATCCCGAAACTGCCGGGTTGCCAGGATGATGATGATCAAAATAATAAAAGACCACGTGATCCGGTGTCCGATCAATTGAACTGCATCCACCTGGTGAAGAAGCTTCCAGTAAATCGGGAACAGCCCCCAGGTCAGGTAGGCTAAGAATGCGTAAAGCAGGCCTTTTTTGTACACGCAGCACCTCAATGTATTTTTATTATGGTGAAAATAAACAGCCCCGGCAGCTAACAAGCAGGGGCTGTAGTATAACATTCTATAGTTTTTTTCCGCTGATTAAATTTTCCTGGTGCGGAGCCGAAGACTGTTGGACACAACAAAAACACTGCTGAATGCCATGGCACCTGCTGCCAGCATCGGGTTTAATAAACCCAGGAATGCAGCCGGGATCAATACGACATTATAGAAAAATGCCCAAAAGAGATTTTGCTTGATGGTACCCAGGGTTTTCCGGGATAAGGAGATCGCCTTCGCAACACTGCGCAAATCTCCGCTGATCAGTGTGATCGGGGCAGCGGCCATAGCAACATCCGTACCGGTACCGATTGCCAGTCCGATATCAGCCTGGGCCAGCGCAGGGGCATCATTCACCCCGTCACCCACCATCGCAACCACTGAACCGGATTTCTGCAGTTTGACAATCTCGACCGATTTTCCTTCCGGCAAAACCTCTGCCAGAACCTGGTCCACACCAGCCTGCTGACCAATGGCTTCAGCAGTTTTTTGATTATCGCCGGTGATCATGACCACTTTCAGACCCATTTTATGCAGTTCTGAGATAGCTTCAATGGAGCCATCTTTGATAGTGTCGGCTACTGCGATCAATCCAGTGACCCGCTGGTCAACAGCCACCAGCATGGCTGTCTTGGCTTCGGATTGTAGACGGGTGATTTCCTGTTCAAGACGCTGGAATGGATAATTCCGGGCCAGCATCATTCTGACATTACCGACCGAAACGATATGCCCGTTTACTTCCGCCTCGACTCCATAACCCGGATCAGACTTGAAACCGGCAAAATCTGAGAGGGTCAGACCGCGCTGGGTGGCTTCCGCCCAAATGGCTTCTCCCAAAGGATGCTCGCTGCCTTTTTCCACAGATGCTGCCAGCCTCAGAAGTTCATCTTCATCCAGGCTGCCATCACTGACAATATCAGTCACCGCCGGCTGACCGCGCGTGATCGTTCCGGTCTTATCCAGCACCACCACATTCACGTTACCAGCCCGTTCAAGCGCTTCACTATTTTTGAAAAGAATACCAATTTCAGCACCCTTGCCAGTCCCAACCATGACAGCAGTCGGGGTTGCCAATCCCATGGCACACGGGCAGGCGATCACAAGCACCGCCACCATGTTCACTAATGCACGCGTAAATTGGGTATAGTCTGCATTTACCGGCAGCTGTGCACCAAAGAAATACCAGCCGGCGAAAGTCAGCAGAGCAATTCCAATGACTGCAGGCACAAATATTGCCGAAACCTGGTCAGCGATCTTCTGAATGGGGGCTTTACTGCCCTGGGCGGCTTCGACCAGGCGTACGATCTGCGCCAGGGCGGTTTCCTTGCCGATCTTTGTTGCTTCAAATTTAATATTACCGAGTTTATTGATCGTTGCACCGATCACCGGTTCACCGGGTGATTTTTCAACCGGCAGAGATTCACCGGTCAGCATCGATTCATCAACGGCAGAACGGCCTTCGATCACCACGCCATCGACAGGTATCTTCTCACCCGGGCGGACCAGGACAATATCACCAACGATGACGTCATCCACCGGAACATCCAGCACCACACCATCACGAAAGACACGGGCGGTCTTTGCCCGCAGCCCCATTAACTTCTTAATCGCGTCACTCGTACGACCCTTGGCCCTGGCCTCCAGGAATTTACCCAGACGAATAAGGGTGATGATGACCGCAGCTGTCTCAAAATAAACATGTCCCATCAGCCAGCCAAAAGTGACCGGTAATGAATAGATGAAGGCAACCGAAGATCCCATTGCGATCAGGACATCCATATTCGCTGAGCCGTTTCTAAGTGACTTGTACGCGCCGACATAATACTGCCAGCCGACATAAAATTGGACAGGTGCTGCCAGGGCGAGCAGGATCCAGTTGAACCAGGGCTGTACCGGATGCATCCCGCCCATTTCCAGTGCGATGGCATTATGGTTTGCCAGGTAAAAAAATTCAGGCAGCAAGCCAAAATCTTTACCCATGGAAAGCAGAAAAAGAGGCAGGGTAAAAATGATACCGATGATCAGCAGCCTGCGTTGTTCATTAATCTCATGTTCGCGGGCTTTCGCTTCGGCATCTTCCGCATCGCCGCCGAGTTCAAGTGATTCAAAACCCGCATCCATAACCGCCTTGCGCAGCTCAACCTGTGAAATGATGGTCGGTATATATTTGACACGTGCCTTGGAATTTACAAAAATAACGGAGGCTGATAAAACACCCTGCAGTTTGCTGAGGGCATTTTCCAACCGCCGTGCATCGGTATCGTCTGCCATGCGTTTGATCACCAGCTCGGCTTCTCCAGCTGCGATACCGTAACCAGCCCTCTCAACCCTGGCAATAATCGTATCCAGGGATAATTTTTCAGAATTGAATTCAACGGTTGCTCTCTCAGAAGAGAGATTGACGACCGCGGTATTTACACCATCCAATTTTTTTAAATTGCGTTCAACGGTTGCCACGCAATTTGCACAAGTCATTCCGGTAATCGGTAAAACTAATTGTTTTGTTTCAGACATTCTTCCACCATTAATCAATAAAGGGCACAGCCATACTCTATTAGAATATTGCTGCGCCCCGAAAGTGCTGCAGGAAATTTCAGGCTGCTACAGGATAATCAATCAGCGCCAGGAGGGCTTTGATTTTATCTTCTGATGCAGGGCTGTCAAAAACGATCTCAACCATTTTTGTGTCCGGGCTGGCATTGACGGTTTTGATACCTTCAACATCAGATAATTCGGTCTTGATGGTGTGAACGCAATGTCCACATGAAATATTGGGTACCTGGTATGTTACTGTTGTCATTCTGTTTCTCCTTGAATTTTTTTATACTTTTGTTGCAGTCGAGAACACTTCATTGATTTCGTTTAATACCCGCTGCCGTTCGACAGGGTCATTCCCCTGAATGGCAGTGGTGACACATGAATTCAAATGGTTTTCCAAAATACCCGCGCTGACCTTGTTCATCGCAGATTGAATTGCCTGTATTTGCCGGATGATATCAATACAGTATTCATCGTTCTCCACCATGCGTATCACACCCCGCATGTGGCCTTCAATAGTCTTTAGTCTTTTTTCAATCTGATCCTGTTTCATCACGTGTCCTTGGGTAC
>CAZBRI010000283.1:0-4613 GCA_964494055.1 uncultured Anaerolinea sp. | reverse complement strand
CAACCCGAGGCTTTTGAGGAGTGTTTTGGGAAATGCATCCGGAGCAATATAACGCAGGCTTTCAGGCAGGTTGATCTTTTTCAAGTTATGGCAGTTTGCAAACGCATTTTTACCGATGCTGACCACGTTTTCACCGAGCTGAACTTCCTGCAGGTTTTCACAATCGAGGAATGTTTTTTCTTCGATAAAGCGGATATTTGCGGGTAGTTTGATGTATTCGAGGGACGTGCAGCCATTGAAAGTATTATCCCCAATTAGCAGTAATTGATCACTAAATATTAATTCTCTTAATTTTTGGCAGTCACGGAAAGCGCTTTTTCCGATAGACACCAAAGTATCCGGCAGGGTATTTTTTTCCAGGTTTGGCAGGCTCACAAAAGCCTGGTCAAAGAGATAGCGGTAGCCATCAGGAATTATGATTTCCCGGCAATTGGAAAAAATCTTACTGCCAACCCGCACGATCGGTTTATCTCCCGCCCTGGCGGGTAATTCTATGCAGCCGGAATGGTCGAATTTACAATTTCCAAGGCTAAGTTCATTATCCGAAATATTTGTCAGACCCCATTTTTTTTGTACTTCCCGTAATGAGGCAGGGTCCGCTATTTTCAATTCAAGGGATTTGGCTGTGAGTTCATTGATTTTAAAGACTGTTCGTTTATAGTCAATTAGTAAGGCAGCAATATCTGTTTTTTGTGCTTTGGTAAAAAGTTCGATCAGGCTGTCAACATTGGTCCTGGTGATAAATAATTCAGGCAAAGAGGGAATCATATTTACCAGGTTGTAAAGTAATAAATATTCTGGTAGTTCCTTACGGTATTATTTAAGGTAATCCAGGTAAAAATCCCTGCAATCATCCGTCAGGGCATATGGTTGATATAACCGGAATAATGCCGCAGGAATCATGTAAATCGTTTGATGATAGCCATCCTTATTATTCGTATCATAATTTTGCAAGGAATTTTTCAGATCATCTTCATTTTGAATTGTGGGTTGTTTAATCCCGGGCCATTTATTATTGATGATGCGTGTGAGGGAAGTGCCATCTTTATCCAGGATGTCTACGATTTGATAATCGTTTAATGGAGCGATTTGGTCATCTTTCAATACCTGATTCAGGCTGGTGTGAAGGGAAGAAATTTCTTTTATCTTATCCATAATATCCTCCTGGCTGCTGATAAAGGTGATTAGCAATTTTGGTGTTGTAAATGGAAAATTACCAAAAAAATTACTAATTTTTTTCAGAGTAATTATAAAATATATTTTGCGATAAAGTAAATTATTTCACCGCAGGAGGTTTTTTTCTAAAAGCAGTTACTTACCTGGTATTGCAGAGATTCTTCTTTTTTAGCAAGGAGATTAGCACCGGGTTCGCAGATTGTCCCATTGATTTTTAATGGGAATGACGTGGTTTTTGGAATGTGTGTTATCAATGGAGCAGGCTGGAAACTGTAGTGTTGGATTGCAGGAAGGATATTTCAAAATTCAACTTCAAGTGTTGCTGGGTGGTTTGTTTTTGTAAAAGCTGATAGACAGTACAAATGCTGTTCCTTCTGGTATTCAACTATAAAATTGAGCTATTTTTCCCGGCTCCTTTTATTTACATGAAAATTTTGGCAATTGATCCTGAATTTTGTAATGAAGCAATTTAAAAATAATCTGAGTTTCTGATATTATTAATTTGATTTTGCCAATTATCCAAATCTTATGCGAATAATTTAAAGGGAATAAGTAAATGACAATTGAAATTCTGAATGCAGTTCTTCATAAGGAACATGATTTATATATTGCAGAATGCCCGGAAGTCGGAACTGTCAGCCAGGGATATTCAATTGAAGAAGCAATTGACAATTTAAAAGAAGCAACAGAATTATATTTGGAAGAATTTCCTCTCGAATTGTTATCCAGTAATTCCAACATTACTTTTAATGTGACAACATCTGATTGAAGCTCTTTGGTATTCCTTATGGTCTCTTGTTACGGGTTTCAGAGAAGGATGGATTAATCCAGATTGATTGTTTCTTTGTTATATCCTCCAGCTCCAAGGGGATTGCTTCCCCCGGAAAATCACCGGGTTCGCACCTTTTCCCATTGGTTTTTATTGGGAATGAAGTGGTTTTAAGGTTGGCTGTTTATCAATGAACCAGGCTGGCGGCGGCTGTGTAAACCAGGAGGGCTGCCATGACGATGTTGAAGGGCAGCTGGTATTTGATGAAGAGACCGCGGAACAGGTTGCCTCCGATGGCCCAGGTGTTGATGGACATGATGCCGACCAGGGCCAGGACCGGGGCAAACAGGCTGACGGTCAGGGGATCCTGGTAATTTTGGACGATGAAAGTGGAGTATACGGTTACGCCGTAGAGGATCACTTTTACGTTGAGGAACTGCATGCCGAAGCCGGCTGCAAATGTGTTCGAGCCGAGGCTGCCGGGTTTGCCTTCGTTTGCTTTTGAAAATAATATGTGCAGTGCCAGGTAGACCATGTAGGCTGCGCCGAGGATGTTCAGGTAGGGTTTGATTGCGGGTACCAGCCCAACCAACAGCATGTTGCCCAGGCCGCAGAGCCAGAGCACCAGGCAGAATCCGGCTGAGATGCCGGCCATAAAGCCGAGTGTCTTCCGATATCCATGGTGCATGGTATTGGTCATGGTCATGATGTTGTTGGGACCGGGGGTGAAGGTGGTAAATACTACGTAGGTTATAAATGGGATGAGGTTGGGCACTGCTGCTCCTGATGGTAGATGAGGGGTAACCTGAAATTTGGTTACTTTGAAGGGTTGTATTGTATGTAGACTGCGGACTCCTGTCAATTGTATATTTTGAAGAAGAGCTTTAACCACGGAGTGCACGGAGAACACGGAGAAAAAATGTGAAGAGCGTTTTACCACGGAGTGCACGGAGAACACGGAGAAAGAAAAAAAAGTGAAGAGCTTTTTACCACGGAGAGCACGGAGAACACGGAGAAAGGGCGGAGGGTTGTTTTTAGAGCAAAGCTTTAACCACGGAGCGCACGGAGAACACGGAGAAAGGGCGTAAGGCTTTTTTTGAGAGCAAAACTTAATAGTGGAGTGCACGGAGGATACGGAGAATGAAATAAAAGTGAAGGTAACCTTTTATTGCAGAGACTGACAGGATGGTAAGTATGTGATTAAAAAATCTCCTGGTTTTTCTCTGTGGGCCCTGTGCTCTCAGTGGTGAATGGTCTTCAGACCGGGGTGAATAATATTGATGGGAGTAAAAAACCGAGGTGGTGTAAAATAGATTTATCTGATTTTTTCTGGTGTGAGTCGCATAGGCAGACCCTGGAGGCACACAGCTTGCCGCATCGCCTGGTGAAGACCTGGACAACCGATGCTCCCTACCGCGAGACTCAGAAAAAGGTGGAGAGCCGGCGGGCGGAGGGCTGCAGCGTGGTGGAAATGGAAACTGCCAGCCTGATGGCTGCTGCACAGTTCAGGGATGTGATCTTCGGCCAGGTCCTGTACGGCGGGGATGACCTGAGCGGGGCGGCATGGGATAATCGCGGCTGGCAGTCCCGGGCAGAGATCCGCGAAAACCTGTTCTGGCTTGCAGTTGAAGCCTGTCTCAGCCTTTAAGGGGCTGCATTTTTACCGGTATCGGAGGAGAAAACATGTTCCCTGAACAATTATTGATCAAAGTCAGCCCAGACCTGCAGCTTCGAACCATTGAGCCGGATGACGCCGTGCAGCTTTACCTGCTGATCGAAAGAAATCACCGGCACTTCGAGCGCTACCTTCCCGGTATGCTGGTCATCGATTCGCTGGAAGCAGCCCGGGATTATATTCGCGATGTTCAGCAAATGACAGCCGACAGCACGCAGATGGAATTCCTGGTGTTTTACCAGGGCAGTCTATGCGGGGCAGTGCGCCTGAACTTCTTTGAGCCGCATAATCATAAAATTTCGATCGGCTATTATCTCGATTTCGCCATGCAAGGCAAGGGCATCATCAGCCGGGCAGTCAGCAGCGTGATCGTCTTTTGCTTTGATATGCTGGGTGTGAACCGGATTGAGCTGCGTGTAGATACCACCAATCAGCCCAGTATTGCAGTGGCTGAAAGGCTGGGCTTTACGCGCGAAGGCGAGCTGAAACAGGCTGAATACCTGCATGGCGAGTATGTAGATCACTTCGTGTATGCATTGCTCAAGAAGGACAGGCATAAACTCACTGCTGCGTGATAATATATCCGTCAATTATATTTATGTTCCATCAGGATCGATGGCTGATACCTGTACATACTATCTTCAAATTATCCTTAAAAAATTGAACTGTAAAAGGAGTCACTATGCCGGCCTGGCTGAAAAAACTTTTCTGGTTTATTAACCGTTTCCTGATGGTGCCGTTCTTCCGGCTTGGTTTTGGTTCACTGATGGGCAACCCGTTCACGGGCTACATCATGGTGCTGAAGGTGACAGGCCGCAAGACTGGCAAAACCCGTTTCGCGCCGGTCAATTTTGCCATTCAAAACGGCAGGATCTACTGCATTTCTGGCGGACGGCGGGGCTCGGACTGGTTCGCCAACATCCTGGCCAACCCGCAGCTGGAGGTGATCATGCAGATCGGAAGAGCACACGTCTGAACTCCAGTCACCTGAAG
>CAZBRI010000282.1:0-4625 GCA_964494055.1 uncultured Anaerolinea sp. | reverse complement strand
CTTCATCCTGCTCTTTATCGGCTCGATTACAGGCCTGGTTCTGAGCGGGAATCTACTGGTCACTTTTTTCTTCTGGGAAATTACAGCACTCTGCTCTTATGCTCTTATCTCATTTTATAATGACGACCCAAAGGCCGTCCAGGGTGGTTTGAAGGCTCTTGTGATTACACAGGTCGGTGGTGTTGGCTTGTTGGTGGGTACGCTCGTATTTTATTCCAGCACGGGAAGTTTGCAGGTAAATGACCTTTTAAAAACCGCTTCAAGTTTGCAGCCGGCTGCCCTGCAGTGGATCGCTTTTTCATTCCTGGTTGCAGCGGCAGCAAAGTCGGCTCAATTTCCATTTCACACATGGCTGCCGGATGCCATGGAAGCCCCAACACCGGTTAGTGCCCTTATCCATGCAGCTACAATGGTCAATGCCGGCGTTTACCTGGTGGCCAGATTTTCTCCTGCCTTTTCAATGGTGCCGGGCTGGCTGCTGACGGTTACCATTATCGGCATGCTTTCAGCATTATTGGCTGGTCTGGGTGCTCTGGCAGCCTCTGATCTTAAAAAAGCCCTGGCCTTCTCTACCGTAAGTCAGTTGGGTTTCATGTTTTACGCGGTAGGAGCAGGAGATGTATTCGCTGCACAATTTCATCTAGTCAGCCATGCTGTTTTCAAGGCTTTATTATTCCTTTCTGCCGGTGCCGTCATCCATTCTGTCGGAACCCGCGACATGCGCAGAATGGGCGGCCTGGGTCTGAAAATGCCATATATCTGCAATGTATTCATGGTGGGTGCTCTGGCTTTGTGCGGCATCCCGCTGTTGAACGGGTTTTGGAGTAAGGAGTTGATTCTTGAAGCCGGCCATGCCAATACACCTGGGTGGGTTTTTGGCATCATGCTCTTTTGTGTCGGCTTGACCGCTCTTTATACCTTGCGAATGGTTTGGCTTGTCTTTTTGGGTGAACCCCGAGAGGAATTGCATGTTCATTCAACAGGGGCGGCGATGAAAATAGCTGTCGGCATCCTGGCCTTTGGTGTTTTCACAACCTGGCTGCTGGCTGGCATTATTTCAAGTTCATTATCTGATACATTATTATTTCACAAGATCGAACCGGTTTCCTTACAGGTAGTGATGCATGAAGTTGTATTCTCGCCCTGGACCTGGTTGAGTATGTTGATTATCGCGATTGGTTTTTTGTCATGGTTCGGTTTCCACCACCTGGAAAAGAAATTTGGCAAAATCGAGTCCCCAGCCTGGTTTACGGTGGTTGTAGACTCTGGCTTTGGCTTGAACTGGTTGAATGATCAGGTTATTTGGGTTACACAGAAAACGGGTTCGGGCTTGCAGCTGACACAGACCGGTAACTTGAATTGGAATATGTTGGGTATCCTGGCCGCGTTGATCATAGTTTTAGGAGTACTTGTATGGGGAGCATGATGACATCAATTTCATTTAGCTGGATGATAATCATTCCCCTGGCATTCTCACCAATAGCTTACCTTGTTGGCAGACTTGGCTTGCTTTGGAAAAAATTCAAATATATATCCAGGATAATTCAATCAATATCATTGTTCGCTGTCCTGGCAGCTTTTGTGCCTTTTTATAACGCGTTTGATTTATACAATCACAAGAAAAGTCTTGATTTCGCGGTGGACAGCATTTTATTAAGGGCTGATGGCATCAGTCTCCTGATGATTTTCTCAATCCTGATCATTGGGCTAATGGTGTTGTTATTTTCTGGTCATTATATGGAAAACGAAACAGGTGAAGAGAAATTTTATGCCATGTTTCTCGCCATGCTGGGAATGATGATCGGCCTTGTTTGTGCGCGGGATATATTTAATCTCTGGATGTGGTTTGAAGGGATGGCAGTCTCATCCTATTTGTTGGTAGCTTTTTACCGGGAACAGCCTCTTTCCATGGAAGCAGGCTTTAAGTATCTCGTTCAGAGTGCAGCAGGTTCAGTCCTCATTTTGATGGGAATATCGGTTGTCCTGGCAAATTCCGGTTCTTTGGATTTGTCCGCCATTCAAAGCGGCGGTATTCCCTGGGTGAGTGCAAACCATTTCGCGTCACTGGCTGCTGCCGGTTTATTCATCGCAGGCTTTGGCGTCAAGACAGCCCTTGTTCCAATGCATACCTGGCTGCCAGATGCTCATTCCCAGGCTCCAAGCGGTATCAGCGCTGTCCTTTCCGGGATTGTGATCGAAGTGGGATTGGTCGCCATGCTGCGTGACCTGGGAGCAGTCATGCACCCGGAGAGCTGGCGTTTATTATTTATACTCTTCGGCGCTGTCAACATTCTTTTTGGCAACTTGATGGCGCTTCGGCAAACCATGGTGAAAAGGTTGCTGGCTTATTCCAGCCTGAGTCATATCGGGTACATTGTCCTTGGCATGGGTATTTCGCTTTATCCTGGGGGAGACACAGCGGCGCAGGGTGCTTTTTTCCACATTTTCACGCACATGCTCATGAAAGGCCTGGCCTTCCTGAGTGTTGGTGCCCTCATTTACGCAATGTATCTTAAGAACGGCAGTCATGGGACTTTATCAAAGGATGATCTGGCCGGCGCCGCTGCAAAATATCCGGCTGCGGCCCTGTGTTTGAGTATTTCTGTTTTAGCATTAGGCGGGCTGCCTCCATTTGCTGGTTTTATTTCGAAATGGCAGATTTTCACCGGCGGTTTTCAAACAAATAATATTTGTATCATGGGCTTGATGATTTTTATGGCTTTGAACAGCGTATTGTCTCTCGCATATTATGCCCCGCTCGTAAATTTAATGTATCAGCAGGAACCATCTGCTGCAGTCATGAATGGCAAAACTATACCTTTTATGATTTTGATCCCATTGGTTTGTATGACTATCGCCGTGATTACCCTAGGCTTTGTGCCCGGCTTAATGGATTGGTTAACAATTCCGGCTGCCAGGGATTTTCTATTTCTGGTTGGAAAATAAGCCATGACTGATTTCTTATTCTCACCTTTAATTGCCCTGATCATCTATATCCTGGTTGTTTCCCTTGCTTCCGGTTTTGGAAGATTATTCTCTGCCAGTGGGATTGAAACCCGCTTCAAAACGGATACTTATGCCAGCGGTGAAGATACGGACCATATCAAAGCCGCCCCGGGTTACCGCCAGTTTTTTGTTGTTGCTCTCTTTTTTGCTGTGCTCCACCTGGGTGTTTTGATGATTGGAAGCAGCGGGTTATCCCGTTCTGCGTTACCGTATCTCCTAGGATTGATCCTGGCGCTTGTTGCCTTGGTCCTTGGTTAATAAATGACCAGCTAATGGATAAAATGTATGAATAAATTTATTTCTACGATACAAACCTGGGCCAGACTGAACTCAGTTTGGGTGGTCCATTTTAACAGCGGCTCATGTAATGGGTGCGACATTGAAATTCTGGCTACTCTCACACCTCGATACGATGTTGAACGCTTTGGAATTAAATTGATTGGTTCTCCCCGCCATGCAGATGTGATGGTTGTGAGCGGTCCGGTCACCCGTCAGGCTCGCGAACGTTTGCTCCGCACCTATGAGCAGATGCCGGAACCAAAATTTGTTATCTCCTGCGGATCCTGCAGTATTTCTGGCGGTGTGTTTGAAGGTTGTTATAACGTAGGCGGTTCTGTTGACGAAGTGGTACCGGTCGATATTTATATCCCTGGCTGTCCGCCCAGACCTGAGGCAGTTATTGATGGTATTGTTCAGCTCCTGGCACGTGTCAGGAGCGGGGCTCCCAGGGCAGAAGTCATGCCATTGAATTCGCACAGAACCGCATAAGGATTAAGTTTTTATGATTATTGAAAATGAATTAAAAAAAGCAGGCGATCTGCTCGCTGGTTTGGAAACCACTTCAGCTGTCCCTGAAACAGGCCGTCTGGATTTCTATATTTCAAGTGATAATTTACGGTCGGCAGTCCAGAGCTTCAAAAATGGTGCCTGGGGTTACCTATCAGCCATCACCGGGCAGGACCTTGGGAAGGAAAATGGTAAGCTGGAAGTTTTATACCATTTCTGCAGCGGTCCAGCCGTCACAACCCTGCGGGTTCAACAGTCCCGGAATGAAGGCGCAGTTCTCCCTTCCATTGCCGATATTATTCCTGCTGCTGCTTTTTTTGAGCGGGAATTGCAGGAAATGCTTGGTTACCAGCTGGAAGGTCTGCCTGATAGCGGCCGCTTATTCCTTCCGGACGATTGGCCTGAAAATGTCTACCCTATGCGGACCGACTTTGACATTTCCCAGGCTGCACCGGTATCCCTTAAACCTGCGCAGAGTACTGCTCCTGAAAAAGGAAACACATTTGTCGTTCCCATAGGCCCGCAGCATCCGGCGCTCAAGGAACCCGGACATTTTGAATTTACAGTGGATGGTGAAGTTGTAACAGCTGCCCGGATGCGGCTGGGTTATGCTCACCGCGGTATTGAAAAAGCTGCCGAATCCCGTAACTGGAACCAGAATCTTTACCTCTTTGAACGGGTATGTGTAATATGTTCACATACGCATGCCATGGCCTACAGCATGGGAGTGGAAAAAATTGCCCAGGTGGAAGTCCCTGAGCGCGCACAGGCTATTCGTGAGCTGGTTTCCGGCCTAGATCGGAAGAGCACACGTCTTAACTCCAGTCACCTGA
>CAZBRI010000281.1:0-4639 GCA_964494055.1 uncultured Anaerolinea sp. | reverse complement strand
GCTCTGAACACTCTTTCCCTACACGACGCTCTTCCGATCTATGCAGCCGTTCGCTATTTTTAGTAACAGCCGTCAGGTATGCTGTCCGTTCGTTCTCCAGCCGGGCGGCCCCGCTTGTTTCCTTTTCTGAATCACTGACTTCGCTTAGAAGATTATCCGCTTCCGCTTTATTTTTTCTGTGCAGGTCGCCTTTTTCTTTTCCTTCATTTTTTAGACTTTCGATCAGCCTCTGCCGATCACTAAAATTGAGGGGCTGGCCGCATAATGGGCAGTTCGCGCCTTCTGTGCCTTCCAACTTTTTTATCCGGTCGCTCAAGGCTTCCATCTCAGCCCTCAGGTGGTCATTTTCACTTTTTATTACCTGGATACTATTCTTTTTTTCCAGCAAAAGTGCTTCAATATTTCTTATTCTTTCAATTTGTGTTTCTGTTTGCTTAAGTTTTACCTGCGCACTTTCAACCTCAAACTTCAAGCCCGTCAGCCCGCCGCGTTGATTTTCAACCGCCTCTGACTGCTTTTCCAGGGTTTTCAATTCCTGCTCTAGCCGGGCTGATTCAGTGTTGATTTCTGTCAGCGGGGCCTCACGCAGCCTTGCCTGTTCATGAAACCGGCTTATGATGGTCTGGGATTCTTCCAGTTCTGACCGGATTTTTAGCCGGCTGTCGAGTATTTTGATTTTTTCTTCAATACTTCTCAATTCAGCTTCTGCTTCAGTGGACTGCTGCAGTTTATTTTGAATTTCATTTCCCCGGGCTGTCAGCTGATCCCGCTCCTGTTCCAGCCTGGCTTGTTCAGCCTGGATATTTGAGAGTGGTCCCTGCCGTTCCTTTTCCTGCTCCCTGAAGCTCTCAGCTAATTTATCCCATTCACCCAGTGAATGCCTGGCTGCCTGCCAATTCTTATATGCAGTCTCTACATCTCCTGCCCGGGCAGTGACCTGCAGAAGACCATCTCGTTCATTGGTACGGGTTAATTGCCGTTCAGCTAGGCTCCTGATCTCTACTTTTCCGCGTTCAACCTGCCCATTTAACTTCCCGACCAGCTCATCCTGGCGTTTCAGATTTTCCAGCGTCTGTTTAATTCCCTGTAATACCAGTTCATGGGCTTTACGGTTTTCCTGCTGGGCAGCTAATTCGATTTCAAGCTCTTTCAATCGTTTCTTGCGCTCGTCCTCTTCTCCCAGCTCATTGTTGATCTCGCTCATTCTACCGTCAAGAGTTGTAACATCTGCTTCAAGTTCTTTTCGCTTCTCAGCAGTTTTATCTTTATAAGTTTCCCAGATCTCTAAACCCAGGATGCTTGCCAGGATCCGTTTCCGGTCTGTCGGCCGCTGCTGTGTGAACTGATCTGCCTTGCCCTGCAGGAAAAAGGATGCATTGATAAAGGTTTCGTAATCCAGGTGCAGGGTCTTTTCGATCCGTTCCTGTGTTCCGCGCGATGTGGCTTCGCTGAATTTCTCGAACTTATCACCGTTTTTGATGTTAAATTCTAATACCCCGGTTTTCCCGCGCTGCATGATCCTGGTGATGCGGTAGTCATTCAGTTCATAATTAAATATGAACACCACCTCAGCCTGATCGCTGGCACTGTTTATCAGGCTTTCGTCGCGCTTACGCGCCTGACCAAACAATGCCCAGGTGATGGCATCCAGCAGTGAAGATTTCCCAGCACCATTATGACCAGAAATACAGGCAAGGTCGAAGCTGCTAAAATCAACTTCAACCGGATCACGATAAGATAAAAAACCAGAGATTTTGAGTTTAATAGGAATCATAATATTATTTTTACCCTGATATGGAAAGGACGAGAGGTCTATCTATACAACCAAATTGTTTTGCTGCGGACAACCCAATTCCCGGGTTTACCCGCAATTGATTTTTTTGCGCATGCTCTCAGCGCAAAAAAAATACAAAAAAGTCCACTTACGCCCCCTTCCTTTCGAAGGGGGCAGGGGGATGCTACCCGTTATTCAACGAAATCCAATTATTCAGGATGTTCTAAGAGTAAAAATAATTTCAGATGCCGCCTACAGTTCAACCGGCGCTGAAAGTAGAGCAGTCACCAGTTCCACCGCATGTTTCACATCGCGCAGGTCAACCATTTCAGACGGGGTATGCACATATCGGCATGGGATTGAGATGCAGCCCACAGGAATGCCGGCCCTTACGATCTGCATTGCCCGCGCATCTGTCGTGCCGCCCAGCAGCACTTCACGTTGATAAGGTATCTTCGCCTTTTCTGCGGTACGGATCATCCAGTTCACAATCCGTGGATCGGCCATCATCCCGCCGTCTTTGATCTTGATCGCCGGGCCTTTGCCCAGGCTGATATCCAGACCCAGCTGCTTGGGGGTATCTCCCCAGCCGGTCACGTCGATGGAGAAACCCAGGTCAGGGTCAATTCCGTAAGCAGAGGTTTCCGCCCCGCGTGTGCCCACTTCTTCCTGGGTGGTAAACACAAAAAACACTTCATGCGGTGTGGATTTGAGATCATGCAGTGCCTGAATGGCAACCGCACATCCAATCCGGTCATCCATGGTTTTTGAAACCAGTCGGTCGCCCATCTCGATGAATGACCTGTCAAATCCGGCCACATCCCCGATCTTTACCGGGTGATCCTTGGCGCTGCTTGCACCTACATCGATGTAACATTTATCCAGTGGAATGGTTTCTGTAGATTTGTCAGAGGGTTCCTGGCCTATGATGCCTGTGGTGCCATTCAGGAATCGCACCCGTCCACCTGGCAGGTTGCGCGGATAAACCCCGCCGATGCCGGTAAAGCGCACAAAACCATTCGCGTCAATATGCGTCGCAATGATGCCGATCTCGTCCATGTGCGCAGCGATCATGATCTTTTTAGGCAGGCTTTTCCCATCCGTTTTGGCGGGTCCCTTGCGGACGATCAGGTTTCCAAGAGCATCCACACGGATCTCGTCTGCATATGGCAGCACTTCTGAGCGGATCACATCGCGTATGGCAGATTCATAGCCGGATGGGCTGAAAATTTCGGTAAGTTTCTGAATGAGATGTTTCATTGTATATTCCTTCTAAATATTGATGGAATGAGATTCCGGATCATGCAGGCAGAATAACCTGTTCGCCTGCGGAATATGTTTTTGTATCATTGCGCGTGATGACATACACCTTCTGCCGTCCCATCACCTGCCAGGGACCTGTCAATTTGCCGACCAGGGCTGTGTCTTCATCCAGCCCGAGGGCATATTCACCATCAGCGATCAAACTCTGCAGGAAGGGGATGGTCACACCCCGCCAGGCAGCCATCCGGTCAAAATGCGGAAAGATGTGTGAACCCTTCAGCAGGGCGAATGCATTTTTCTGCCGCAGCGACAAGCCTCGCAGATCGGGTAAAAACTCGCCGATAAACATGGCTCCCGCGGAGCAGCCGGCAAAGGATGCGCCCCGGCTGCTGGCATGGACCACAGCCTCCCAGGCTTTGCTGCCGTGCATCGTTTCATATAAATAGGACGGGTTGCCGCCGGAAAAATAGACCAGGTCAGCCTGTTCGATGCTTTCAGCAAAACCCGGATCATTTGCTTCTTCCCGGTTGGTGATGTAAAGCTTTTTTACATCCGCACCAAGTGCCTCAAAATGTTCCTGCCCCATGTTCAACCAGCGGTTGACAGAAGCCTCGCCTTCCAGGCCGGCTGCGGCGGGGATGCACACAACCCGCGCTTTGCGTCCCTGCGGGGCAGCCTGAGCCATCAGGTAGCTGTCAATATCGTTCATCACCGGCAAATATTCGCCTGAGCCTAATAGCGCAAATAATCCGTTCATGGGCGGTCAACCGAAAGCAGGGCTGGAGTAATCCGTCCCAGGGCGGTGTGGAGCAGCGCCAGGGTATTCTTCCAGTCGTCCACACGTGAGACCGAAATGGCTGAATGTGTATAGCGGTGCGGTACGGAAACACTGACCGTCGTGATCCCTGAACGCACCAGGTGCATTCCGCCGGCATCTGTCCCGCCGCCGCCTGGCTGCCGAAGCTGATAGGGGATACGGTTGGTTATGGCTGTGTCCACCAGGAAGCTGATCAGGCGCGGGTCGTTGAGTGTACCGCTGTCAAACGTATAAACCGCCGGGCCATGGCCAAGCTGTGTATTGTAAAAGATGTTTTCCGAGCCGTCATAAATCGGCATGTCATAAGCCGGTGTGGCATCCACGGCGATGGCAATCTGCGGGTCAAAGTGATAGGCCGCCACCTGCGCACCGCGTGCCCCGATCTCCTCCTGTACCGAAAAGCTCAGGCATAGGTCCACATTTGAAGGGGCATTTTTGAGCAGTTCGATCAGGATGGCGACACCTACCCGGTCATCGATCGATTTGGCAAAGACGCTGCTGCCCTGCCGTTGAAAGCGCGGGGCAAAGGTGGCCGTCGTCCCGGGCTTGACCAGTGATGAGCCTCCTGGACCGAGATCGATCCGCAGCGCATCCAGCGGGATCTTTTTCTGACGTTCTTCCGCTGTCGTCAGGTGAATCGGCCGTGCACCGATCACACCCGCCAGCTTATTTTTCCCAACCGCCACCTGTTTCCCGGGCAGTGACCGGACGTCGATCCCGCCGATCAGCTCAACGCTGAAAAGCCCGTCGCCGTCATCGTTGGTCCGGATGAAACCTACTTGATC
>CAZBRI010000280.1:0-4673 GCA_964494055.1 uncultured Anaerolinea sp. | reverse complement strand
CCCCGATGCTGCGAGGCGTTGAGGCCGGCGTCCGGGTGGCAGATTTTGGACTGTTGATACAGAGCACACGCAGTTCCCCGAATGAGAGCAGGAAATTTATGGCACTGGGAGAACACAACACGGACGGCCTGATCATTTTTCCGGATGGCATGGAAGAGAATGAGATCCGGCGCCTCAACAAGCTTGGTTTCCCGCTGGTTCTCATGCACCTGCCTGCACCGGACGGTCTTTCAATACCCATGGTCACAGTTGAAAATAAAAATGGCGCACAATCTATTGTTAACCATTTAATTGAAGTACACGGCTGCACGAGAGTGGCTTTTCTACAGGGTCCAACAGGTCACAGCGACTCGGTCTGGCGTGAAAAAGGATACAGGGACGCGCTTAGTAATCACCATATCCCATTTGATCCAGCTTTAATCGGTAAAGGTGATTTTAGTGCCGAAGCTGCCATGGTGACCGTTTTAGATTGGATAAAAAATGACCTGGTTTTTGATGCTGTGTTTGCTGGGGATGATGAAGCAGCAACCGGGGTCCTGCAGGCATTAAAGATTACCGGTAAACGTGTTCCCGAAGATGTTGCGATTGCAGGATTTGATGACATTACTTTTTCAAAATACCTTGACCCTCCTCTGACAACGGTACGTGCCCCCACTGAAAAAGTCGGCTTTGAGGCTGTGAGGCTGCTGGTTGAATTAATTCGAACAGGCGAAACAAACATGGAGATCATGTTACCAACTGAAATGATCATCAGGCAATCCTGCGGTTGTAAGCAGAATACAGGTGAATTGAATTATTCGGAGGTGCCAATCAATATACCGTCTTATTAATTATTTATATTATGACGAAATTCATTATCCACTTATCCATGTTCAGGAGGTTTGTTATGAAAAGTGTCTACAAATTATTTACCTGCATCATCCTGGTTTCCATGCTGTTATCAGCCTGCGGTACACCGGCCGCGACTGAACAAGCAGCAGCCGGCGGAGGTTCTGCAGCCGGTTCCGAGCAGAAAGTATTACGGGTGTGGATTCAATGGGGTGATAATCCACAGCAAATCCAGGCATTATTCGATAAATATGGCGCAGCAAACAATGTTAAAGTCGAAGTGACTGCCCCCCTGGCAGAAGATAAGATTCTGCCCGCACTGACAGGTTCTGACGCACCTGATATCCTGGTACTGAGCGGCGGGGATCGTGTTAAATCATACGCCAAAGAGTTACTGGTGGACGAGTTGAGCGGAGCGATCAAAACCGGCAACATTGATCTGACCGATATGTTTGATGCGCCTCTCCAGCAATGCAAATCAGGTGATAAGATCCTGTGCCTGCCCTGGGGAACAGATATGTATGCTTTATTCTGGAATAAAGAGATGTTTGAAGCGGCTGGTCTGGACCCGAATACTCCGCCCAAAACAATGGAAGAACTGGTTCAGTTTTCAGAAAAGATTACAACCGTCGGTGCAGACGGCAAGATTGAGAAGATCGGCTTCCTGCCAAATCAGGGCTGGGGACATAATGATCTTTATGTCAGGATGTTCGGCGGTTTCTGGTATAACGATGACGGAACTAAATTGACTGCCAACAGCCAGCCGATGATCGATTCTTATTTATGGCAGCAGCAATTCTTTACCAAGTACGGTGCTGATAAAGTAACCGCTTTTGCATCAGGTTTTGCTGATGCCTATATGTCACCGGATTATCCCTTTTATACCGGTAAAATGGCCATGTACGTGGACGGTGAATGGATGACCGGTCCCAATTTCATCAGCAAATTCAAACCGGAACAGAGTTACGGTGTGGCACCATTCCCGCCGCCTGCTGATCATCCAGAACGTGCAAACACTGCCGTGGTACAGGGTACAGTCGCAGTGATTCCGTCGAATTCCAAAAACAAGGAAGATTCAGCCAAACTGCTGGCCTGGATGATGTCACCAGCGGTTATAGCGGAAGAATTCTGTTTTAACGCCAACCTGCCAACCAGCAAAAAAGCAGCTGAAGACAAATGTTTTACAGAAAATCCAAAATTCAAGATCTTTACCGACCTGATGAGCAGCCCGAATGCCAAATTTGTCGTAACAACCCCGATCACATCTGAGCTGATCGATGCACTCGGCCAGGTTGAAGAAAAAGTTTTGACCACAGGTGCTGATCCAAAAGCACTTCTTGACCAGGTTCAGGCAGATTTTGAACCGAAACTTCTGGATGCATTGAAATAACCCTGCCGGATACTAAACATTTCCTTTTCGCCTCAAAGGGGCGGCAAATTCCGCCCCTTTGATTATCATTTTTCAAACAGATCATCCAAGTCCAGCGACCGGAGGCAGTATCCATGGAAGAATTAGAAAGCGGCGGACAAAAATCCCCAAAAATTAAATGGCGTCTTTCCAAGCCAAAATGGAGCTACCGTGAGAAAATCAACCTGCGGATCGGGCTGATATTTCTACTTCCATGGACCATCGGTTTCCTGGCTTTTACGCTCTACCCTATGGCAGCATCGCTGGTCTACAGCTTTACCATTTATCATTCCAAACAACCGCTTGAATTTATTGGTCTGCAAAATTACGCAAACCTGCTTCATGATGAGCTGTTCTGGAAATCCCTGCAGAACACGCTTTATATGGTAGCGATTGGTGTGCCCCTGACGCTGCTGGCATCATTTTTTTGTGCAGTCCTGCTTAATCTAAAAGTACGCGGACAATCCATATACAGGGTGATCTTCTTCCTGCCATCCATCGTGCCAACCGTGGCGAGTACCATCCTGTGGTTATGGATACTAAATCCACAAACTGGTATTCTTAACACAATTCTAGGTTCCATCGGTGTGGCAGGACCGAACTGGATGAGCAATCCAGCCTGGTCAAAACCGGGCTTGATTATGCTCGGCATGTGGGGAATGGGCGGTACCATCATCATTTACCTCTCCGGGCTTCAGGATGTGCCGGTGAGCCTGCTGGAAGCTGCCGAGTTGGATGGTGCAAACTGGTGGCAGCGGCTGTGGACGATTACAGTACCAATGGTTTCGCCAATAACCCTGTTCAACCTGATCACCGGTGTCATCGGAACATTTCAATATTTTGCCCAGGCTTATATATTTCGCGGCCAGCAGGCACTGGGGTATCCATTAAATTCAACATTATTCTACAGTGTGTACCTATATCAAAATGGTTTTTTATGGCTTAAGATGGGTTACGCTTCAGCCATGGCTTGGGTGTTGTTCATCATTATATTATTATGCACATTGCTGCTTCTCAAAGTAAGCGACCGGTTTACTTATTATGCAGGGTGAAGCCATGAACCTTAAAGATATCAAATCGAACACTAATCAGCCTGGATTGAAACAAAAAACACCTGCCCGGACGGGTTTGAGACTGGCATCATCAATTTTGAGCCATGCTGCGATCTGGATCGTCGGATCGTTTTTCCTGATCCCGTTCATCTGGATGTTATTAACCGCCTTTAAATCCAACCAGGATGTTTTTCATTCTCCGCCGCGGTGGCTGCCTTATGATAATAAACGGGTTATGGTTAACGGCACAGAACTACCGCTCTATAATGTACAAACCGCAGATGGTGTAAAGCAATATGCTGCTGTCAAGATCATTGAAGGTCTTGCCACGTTTGTCGATCCGGCAAAACCGGATATGACGATGGAGATCAAAATGCAGCAAGGCGCGGTCCGGATCGCTGAACCCATCATGGAAATCAGCTTCCGCTGGATGAACTTTCCAGACGCGATGTCGAGGGGAAGCCGGCCTGGTGTGGGTGCCAGTTTCTGGGTGTATTTTAAAAACAGCCTGGTAATCGCATTCTTCTCAATTGTCGGAACACTTCTTTCCAACACTCCCGTGGCGTATGCTTTTGCGAGGTTGAAATTTCCGGGCAGGGATCTTTTGTTTGTGATCATTCTTGCGACCATGATGCTGCCTTTCCAGGTGACCATGATCCCGATGTACCTGCTCTTCAATGAATACCTGCACTGGGGAGATTCCTTCCTGCCTTTGATCGTACCTACCTTTTTTGCGAATGCATATGATGTATTTCTTTTGCGGCAATTTTTCAGGACGATTCCGGAAGAAATGTGCGATGCTGCGCGGGTGGATGGCGCATCTGAGTGGCAGATATTCACACAGCTGGTGATACCACTTTCAGTCCCGGTCCTTGCGACAGTGACTGTGTTTACTTTCCTGTGGGCATGGAATGATTTTACCGGCCCCCTGCTGTTCCTGACCAGTCCCCGTAATTTCACAATGGCGCTCGGGCTTCAGGATTTTCAAAGTCAGCGGACCATGGTTTGGAACCAGTTAATGGCAGCTGCAACCGTATTCACTGTTCCGATCGTGATCGTCTTTTTCTTCGCACAAAAAACCTTTATACAAGGGATAAAATTAACTGGCAGTAAAGAATAAAATATATTATTCACTTTCGGAAACCGCTCTCCGAAGGAAATTACAATAATGAGCCAGCAATGGCGGACAGGATAAAAAGATCAATGAACAATTTACGTTTTCCAAATGATTTTAAGTGGGGTGCGGCAACTGCCTCTTATCAGATTGAAGGGGCATGGAATGAAGATGGACGAGGGGAATCGATCTGGGATCGTTTCAGCCATACCCCCGGAAAAATCAAACAGGGTGAAACCGGTGATACCGCTTGTGATCATTATCACCGGTA
>CAZBRI010000279.1:0-4678 GCA_964494055.1 uncultured Anaerolinea sp. | reverse complement strand
CATCGGGCGTGACGAAGAGATCCGGCGTGTGGTGCAGATCCTTTCCCGCCGCACCAAGAATAATCCCGCCATCATCGGCGAGCCCGGGGTCGGCAAAACCGCCATCGCCGAGGGTCTCGCGCAGCGCATCATCAATGGCGATGTGCCGGAAGGCCTCAAAAAGAAACGCATTGTGCAGCTGGATATGAGTGCGCTCGTGGCGGGTGCCAAATTCCGCGGCGAGTTTGAAGAACGCCTCAAAGCTGTGCTGTCGGAGATCTCCAGCTCAGAAGGGGAGATCATCCTCTTCGTGGATGAGATGCACACCGTGGTGGGTGCCGGCAAGGCTGAGGGTGCCATGGATGCCGGCAACATGCTCAAACCCATGCTGGCGCGCGGGGAGCTGCACATGATCGGCGCGACCACGCTTGATGAATACCGCAAGTACATCGAGAAGGACCCGGCCCTCGAACGCCGGTTCCAGCCTGTGATGGTGGATGAGCCCAGCGTGGAGGATACCATCAGCATCCTGCGCGGCCTCAAGGAACGCTACGAGGTCCATCATGGAGTGCGTATAACCGATCCGGCTGTGATTGCCGCTGCCACACTCTCGCACCGTTATATCGCGGGCCGGCAGCTGCCGGATAAAGCCATCGACCTGATCGACGAAGCCGCAGCCCGCCTTAGGACGGAGATTGATTCCAAGCCGCAGGAGCTGGATAAAGTTGACCGGCAGATCATGCAGCTCGAGATCGAGCGGGAAGCTCTGAAAAAGGAAAAGGATAAGGCCTCGCAGGACCGCCTGGAAAAGCTGATCCAGGAATTGGCTGATCTGAAGGAAAACAGCCGGCAGGTGACCACCCGCTGGCAGAACGAGAAGAAGATCATCTCCGAGCTGCGCACCATCAAGGAACAGATGGAACAGACCCGGAGCGAGATCGATTTTGCCGAACGTCAATCGGACCTTGAAAAGGCTGCACGCCTGCGTTACGGATCGCAGCGAGATTTGGAAACACGACTGCAGGATGCCGAAAAACGGCTTAAAGCTTTGCAGTCACAGGGCGCTCTTTTAAAGGAAGAGGTCGACCCGGAAGAGATAGCTGCGATTGTTGCCCGCTGGACCGGCATACCGGTTTCCCGGCTGCTCGAAGGCGAGACGCAGAAGCTGATCCGCATGGAAGAAGGCCTGCATCAGCGCGTGGTGGGGCAGGATAATGCTGTGCGTGTGGTCTCCAACGCTGTCCGCCGTGCCCGTGCCGGGCTGCAGGATCCCAACCGCCCGATCGGTTCGTTTATCTTCCTTGGCCCCACCGGGGTCGGCAAGACCGAGCTGGCGCGTGCCCTGGCCGAGTTTATGTTCGATGATGAAAAGGCCATGATCCGGATTGACATGAGCGAGTACCAGGAGAAGCACACCGTCAGCCGATTGATCGGCGCACCTCCAGGCTATGTCGGTTACGATGAAGGCGGGCAGCTGACCGAGGCCGTTCGCCGCCGGCAGTACAGCGTCATCCTGTTTGACGAGATCGAAAAAGCCCACCCTGAGGTCTTCAACGTCCTGCTCCAGCTGCTGGATGACGGGCGGCTGACCGACGGGCAAGGCCGCACAGTGGATTTCCGCAACACGGTCGTAATCATGACCTCCAACCTGGGCAATACCCTGTGGGAAGGCGGCCATACCGGCAGCCGGGATGACATCACCCGCGTCCTGCAGGCGCATTTCCGGCCTGAGTTCCTCAACCGTATCGATGAGATCGTCATTTTCCACCCGCTGGGCCGTGAACACCTGGCCGGCATCCTCGATATTCAGCTGCGGCGTGTCACCCGGCTGCTTTCGGATAGGGGCTTCAGCCTGCAGGTCACACCCGCCGCCCGGGATTACCTGGCCGAGGTTGGTTACGACCCGGCTTTTGGTGCCCGCCCGCTCAAACGCGCCATTCAGCGCGAGCTCCAGGATCCCCTGGCCCTCAAACTCCTCTCCGGCGAATTCAAAGAAGGTGCTGTCATCCTCGTCGACCGCGGCCCGGAGGTCCTGACCTTCACCCAGTCCGAAGAAATCCTCGAGCCAAAAACCGAAATCGTCAGCGAGTAAGATTTTCCCCTCCCCCAAAAAATCCGTACTCTGGAATTTTTGGGGGAGGCCGGGAGGGGGTCCGTTTTCATTCTTCCAATCAAGAAGACACTCAGCGGGAGGCAGCCGATGTGTATCAAGCCGTTTCTGATTCGAATAGCAATCGCCCCACAAACTCTCACAGCCTCTTAGTCCAAAACAAAATAATTATTCGCTGTATGGACCATAGTCCTGGCCGTAAATGTAACCTGATAGGCAAACTTAATCCGAAAATCCCAATCCTAAAACGCTGATACACCGATAAGAGCTGCTTATAGGTGTATATTTTTGAGATAAGAACTCGGTAAGCACATAATTCAACATTCTATGTATACTTATCCGGATTAATTGAACAACAATACTTGATCTGCGTCAGGATCCCTTCGTACACAAGACTTCCGGGGTTCAAGGAACACGGTAAATAGTTTTGCACTAGAGTCGGTTTCCCCCTTCACGCGCAAGGCAGAAAATATATGGTCACCTCTGCGAAAATCATCCCGCAAAGGTGTCCTTAAATGCTGCCAAATACCGAAATTTATATCCAGGTTTCTAGACTGGATTAAAAATATCTTAAACGTTCTGGAGGCAATATGAATATTTTATGGTTGGGCAGCCGTCACGGGCTGAACAATTTCGAACAGGCAGCGATGTTATTGGTTCTTTTCGCTGCCTTTCTCAGTCTTGCGTACGCCTGGTGGCTGCGCAGCACAGTCCTCAAAAAAGACAAAGGCACCGAGAAGATGCAGGAAGTCTGGAATGCGATCCGGGTGGGTGCAGATTCTTATCTCAGTCAGCAGCTAAAAACGATCTTCCCGCTCATCGTCGTTCTGACCGTCGTCATGTTTTTCAGCGTATACGTCGTACCGCCGTCCCAGGAAGCGCAGCTTGAGTTCAAAGCCTTTGGCACCCAGGGCATCACCTTTATCATTGCCATCGGCCGCACCATAGCTTTCATCATGGGAGCTTCCTTTTCCCTGATCGTGGGTCAGTGGGGGATGCGCATGGCTGTTCAGGCCAATGTTCGTGTTGCATCTGCTGCACGGCGCGGCTTTAACGAAGCCCTCTCCATCGCATATTACGCCGGCACTTATACCGGGATGCTGACCGACGGTCTTGGGCTGCTCGGCGGCACCATCATCTTCCTGATTTTTGGTAAAGCCGCACCAGATACTCTGTTAGGTTTCGGCTTCGGCGGAACCCTGCTTGCCCTTTTTATGCGTGTAGGCGGCGGTATTTACACCAAGGCTGCCGATGTCGGTGCTGACCTGGTGGGCAAGGTTGAAAAAGACATTCCAGAAGATGATCCCCGCAATGCGGCTGTGATCGCCGACCTGGTGGGTGACAATGTGGGTGATTGCGCCGGTATGGCTGCAGATATTTTCGAGTCCTATGAAGTGACCATCGTCTCCGGATTGATTCTCGGCCTGGCCCTGGTGGCCATCACACATGATCTGAAATGGATCGTGTACCCGCTTATTATCCGCGCTGTGGGTGTCATTTCATCCATCATCGGCACATTTACCGTCCCCATCTGGGAAAAATTCCCGATTAAATTCCTGCGCTCACACGACGCAGAAGAATCCATGTTCCGGTCTTACGAAGTTTCCAGCGTATTTACCATCCTGGTTTCCCTCGCCCTGGCATTGACTTATGCACATGATTGGCGCTTCGCAGCCCTGACCACTGTCGGTGTCGGGATGGCTGTCGCTTTCAATCCGCTTACATCCTATTTCACCTCAACCAAAAAAGCCCCGGTCAGGGAGATCGTCAGCTCCACCAGTACAGGTCCCGCGACCACAATTCTTTCGGGTCTGTCAGTCGGCATGGAATCCAGTGTCTGGGCCCTGGTGGTGGTTGTGACCAGTTTTATCCTCGGGATGATCCTGTATAGCGGGGATGGTCCTGTGTATGTACTATACGCCATCGCCATGATCGGCATCGGTATGCTCAGCCACACCGGTAACAATGTAGCCATGGATTCCTTTGGCCCGATTTCGGATAATGCCAACGGCATCGGCGAAATGGCCTGGAACAATGACCATGACCCCGTCACCATTAAAGCACGTCAGATCATGGCAGATCTCGACGCGGTCGGTAATACCACCAAGGCCATCACCAAGGGCGTCGCCATTGCATCTGCAGTCATCGCCGCAGTCTCGCTCTTTGCATCCTATATCACCGATGTGGGCCGTGTACAGCTGCAGCTCGGGATGCCCGTCCTGGATTCCATCCGCGTATCTGATACCCGGGTTTTCATCGGATTGCTGCTCGGTGGAGCCCTGCCCTGGCTGTTTTCCTCCCTCTCCATCAGGGCCGTCAGCCGTGCTGCCGGACAGATCGTTGAAGAAGTCCGCCGGCAGTTCAGAATCCCCGGTATCATGGAAGGCACCCGCAAGCCGGATTACGCGAGTGTGGTTGCCATTTCGACCGCTTCTGCTCAAAAAGAACTCATTCCGCTTGCGACCATCTCAGTCCTCATGCCGCTTATTGTCGGCCTGGTCCTGCAGGTGGAAGCACTGGGCGGTTTCCTGGTCGGCATCATTCTCTCCGGACAGCTGCTGGCTGTTTTCCTATCCAACGCCGGCGGGG
>CAZBRI010000278.1:0-4678 GCA_964494055.1 uncultured Anaerolinea sp. | reverse complement strand
GTTCATTTTTTCACCGCAACTGGTGCAGTTTGGGGATTCTTAGCCATACAGGCGATATTTAAGCATGAATGGAAGCTGGCTGTTCTGTGGATGATCCTGGCGATTTTTGTAGACGGTTTTGACGGTATGCTAGCCCGGTGGGCTGATGTCAAGACATATGCCGGCGGTATTGATGGCGCTCTGCTGGACAATATTCTGGATTATCTCAATTATGTAGTGGTTCCAGCACTATTTTTGGTGGAAGCTGATATACTGCCGGCTGGTTTCAGGGAGATCATAGCTTTTTTGATCCTTCTGACCTCAGCTTATCAATTTACCCAGGTGGATGCAAAAACCGATGACACGAACACCTATTTTTTCAAAGGATTCCCATCCTATTGGAATGTAGTTGTTTTATATATGCTGGTAATGAAAATGAACCCGTGGATCAATTTATCATTCCTGGTGGTGTTTAATATTCTTGTATTCGTTCCGATCAAATATGTTTATCCCAGCCGTGACACACGATTAAAACGATTGACGCTGATATTATCCTACCTGTACGGCATAATCGGGATATGGGGGGTGGTTCAGTACCCGGATGTGCCGGTATGGGTTGTATGGGCATCGTTCGTTTATGTGGCTTATTATGCCGTTCTAAGTTTTTGGCCGAGAAAGAAAATGGTCACTGCAGTTTAGAAATATGAATCTTCTCAGATTATCCAGTTTTGCGACCGAAAGGGATCTGCGGCTAGCGATCATTGAAGCCGGCCGGATTTGCTATGAGAGCGGGTTGATGCATGCCAATTTCGGCAATATTTCCATGCGGTCAGGTGTTGACCGGCTGGTGATTACTCCTTCAGGTTTGTGCAAAGGCAGGCTGGATCCCGAAGACTTATTGGTGATGGATTTTGAAGGCGCCATTATTAAGGCAAATTCTTCTCGAAAACACCATTATTCTTCGGAAGCAGCGCTTCACCTGGAAGTTTATAAACAGCGGGATGATATTCGTGCAGTAATTCATGCACATCCAATTTCTGCAACAGCTCTGACAGTTGCCGGAGAAAAATTCCCGATCGATGTTTTATACGAAGTTATGGAAGGTGTGGGTCCGGTCCCGGTCACGCAATTTTCAAAACCTTCTCCGCAGGAAAATGCGCTTGCAATTAAAGATCTAATCCGTGGTCATCATGGGATTCTGATCCGTAATCATGGGGTAATTACTTACGGCAGGGATCTAGAAGAAGCGCTGAATTATCTTGAACAAATCGAAAGCGTCGCTAAAATTATGCTGATGGCGAAGGTTTTTGGTAAGGTAAATCAACTGCCGGGAGATATCACCTCTGATCTTTTGAAAATAAATAAAAAAACCGGTTGAATTAGCCTCTGATAACTATGACAGAAATATTGATTCGTAGAGAAACAAATGTTACACCGGAACTCCTGGAAGCATTTCAACGTTTGATGCCTCAATTGACGAATGCGAAAATTCCCGGTTTTGATGATTTAAAACAATTGCTGGACTCCGGCAGCATATTAATCTCAGCACAATCCAAAGAACATGGTCATTTGATCATTGGTTCTGGTACTCTTGCACTTTTTAGAACGCCAAGCGGTCTGCACGGCCACATAGAAGATGTCATCGTGGATGGGAATTTTCGCGGCAGGGGGATAGGGGAATTGTTAATTAAAGAACTGCTGAGAATCGCCAGGGAAAATGGTCTGACGGGTTTATCATTAACCTGTAACCCTAGAAGGGTTGAAGCAAACCAGCTTTACCGAAAAATGGGGTTTACTGAATGGAAAACTAATACTTACTGGTATGATTTGAAAAAATAATTCGTCCAAAAAACATGTAACCAAAATCAAATAATCTTTATTGATTACAGCTTACATTGTTTAGGTCGAATACAATAAATGATGAATTTTCATAAGCGATCGGTAAATTAAAATTGACTGGTTTCTCATGCACAATGTATTGTGAATTCAGTTCACAGGCAGCTTTTTTTAGCTGCTGTTCCGTCAATCTCTCATAGGCTTTCCTTGTAATTTCAACATTCCAAAAATAATCCCCATTAAATTTATCCAATGCCCCGGGGGCTAATATATTAAAGCGCTGCTTCCACTCGATTTCATAACCAGGCTGAAAGGCCGCTACAAGGAGCTCAGACAGTGTGCCTGCGCTGCCTCTTTCAGAGTGAACACGCCAATCAGGTTCCTGTACACCCCATTTTTCAGGGGGTGTGATGAATTTGGCATTCACCGGGGTATTATTTCTGGCCCATCTTTGTACATCAATCCAGGGGGTGTTCTCACCATAAACGTAAATGCCCGGATGCCAAAATCCCAGGTATAAAAATGTCACAACGCAGACAGCAATAGCTGCGGCGGTAATAAATTGGATTGATTTGATCAATGAGTTATTTTTGATATAGCGGGTGAAAAACCAAACCAAAAATGGAATGATGGGTAAGGGTGATAATACATAACTTATGAAAAGAAACCAGTAAGAATTTCGAGAGAGATCAACGCTTTTATACATCGTTGATAAAAGGTGAGCAAAATATATATATGCCAGGATCAAAGTCCAGAGTCCAACACGCGCTATTTGAGATTGAATAATAATGGTGACAGGTAGCCAGTTGACTGTGATGACATTCACCGTCATCACTATTATTCCCGCCCAAATAAATATTCTGACGGTGTTTGAGGCCTCAACCGGGGTTGTGAATTTATCAGCTATGAAAAATAAACCAAGCGCACAGAGCCCGGATAGTACGATTAACCAGGTTGCCGGATATGTCCCGATCATGGCGAAAATATGTCTGAAAAGAGTCAGGTTTAGAAAAGCCACCCATTCGGGGCGCAGGGAGAAATCTATGGGATCGTTTCCAGCCTTCCATGCCAAAACCGGTAATGCTGCAATTAGAAATATGAACCCTCCGAGTACGATTTTCTTTATACCAATACGGGAAAATTCCAACAAACAGGATAGTCCAAACATCACCAGGATGAAATTGACTGATACGACATGCAGGTTATACATCAACCCTGCAATAAAAAAGGCAGGGACAATCCTCCCTTTTAAGAATTGATTCATGGCAATCAGCAAAAAAGGTAAGACAAATGTACGGCTGAGCGGGGCGAATTCAAAAATGGGGAATCCCACAAAGCTGAAGTGCGGCATCACGATAGCCATAGTGCTGATCAGTGATGTCAGAGGGTCGTGAAAAATGGTGTCGCTCAGATCCCACACGGCCCAAAAGCTCAAATAGATGGTGAATATATGGACAATAAATAAGGCGGGTTCTAATAGGCCGATATTATAAAATGGGATAAAAAAATACCAGAAATAGGAATAGTAGATGGAGTGCAAATCCATCATTTTGTCGCCCGGATACAATGCCGGGTTTGCCAGGTCTTTAAGAAACGGAATATGCATGGCTTCATCGAAGGTGCCAAACTGGTAACCGATAAAAAGCAGCGTACAAATTGTCAGGCAAAGATAAAGAAGATGTCGTTTGCTTTTTGATTCGTGAAGATGTCTTGAAAAATTAATCAGCATGTTCTATCCTTAAATGGAAAAATATAGGGCATTATGGAAATAATGCCCTATATTTCAACTCAATTTGTTTTATTTTGCAGCCAGCTAGTGACGCTTTCCAGTGCTTCCGGGAGCTTGCTGATTTCTTTTCCGCCGCCAAAGGCCAGGTGCGGCGCACCGCCTCCCCCGGCCCCCAATTGACGGGATATATGACCTACGATGTCGCCTGCTTTGATTCCCTTCTTGATCAAATCCTGCATCACTGCCGCCATGATCAATACATTATCTGCACTGACTGACGCAATCACACATACCCCATTTTCAGGAACCATTTCTCGAAATGCATCTGCCAATTTGCTCAATGTGTCTTTATCAGAACCTGGGAATTGGGTTACCAATAATTTGATGCCATTGATAACTTTTATGTTTTGCATTTCCTGTTTAAAAGTAACCAGTGCTAATTCTGCACGGGCCGCTGCCAGTTGTTTTTTGGTTGCTGCCAGTTCATCCTGCAGGTTTTCGATCCTGGCAGGAATTTCATCCAGGCTGGTTTTTAACACATTTGCAGTTGATTTCAAAGTCCGGCTGCGTTTCGAGATTAATTCATATGCTCCGCGTCCGGTAACTGCTTCAACCCTTCGAACACCAGCAGCTGCTGAACCTTCACTGATGATAATAAATGCTCCGACATCACTTGTTCTTTGAAGGTGAGTTCCGCCGCATAATTCATACGAGAATTTGTCTGCAGGCTGTTTGTTATCAGATTCGAGTGTGCTGCTATCATCTGCAATGGTAATGGTTCGGACAACATCTCCGTATTTTTCACCAAATAAGGCCATAGCCCCTTCGGATACAGCCTGTTCCCTGGATTTTGTCTTTGACTGCACCGCGTAATCTGCAGCAACTGCGTCATTGACAATTTTCTCCACCCGTTCGATTTGATCTGCAGTCATTCCGTCCGGGTGATTAAAGTCAAATCTCAAACGGTCAGGAGCAACAAGTGAGCCGGCCTGCCTGGCATGTTCTCCGAGTACTTTATGCAAAGCAGCATGCATCAAATGTGTTGCTGTGTGATTTCGCATAATGTCGTGCCGGCGAGCTGAATCGAAGATCGGAAGAGCACACGTCTGAACTCCAGTCACCTGAAGCTATCTC
>CAZBRI010000277.1:0-4690 GCA_964494055.1 uncultured Anaerolinea sp. | reverse complement strand
GCTGAAAGGCACGTCCTCAAGGTTGCCAGCGTGATCGGGCGGACCTTTACCCGCAGCCTGCTGGTTACCTGTCTGCCGGCACTTACATCGGATGAGGCCAATGCAGCGATCAATGTGCTGCTTGACCGCGAGTTTATCCTGCCTGACCCTTCCCCCGGCGGGGAATATATGATCAAACACCTCCTGGTGTCTGATACCATCTACAGCACCCTGCTCAAGCGTGAACGCAAAGACCTGCATGGCGTGGTCGCCCTTGCCATTGAGCAGATCTTTGAAGGCCATATTGAAAATCAGATAGACGTATTGGCGCGTCATTATTTTTGGAGCGATTACCTGGATAAGGCCCTGTATTACCTGATCCTTGCCGGGCAAAAAGCGGCCCGTAACTTCAACAATTCGCAGGCTCAAAAATATTTTGAGGATGCTGTGACTGTCCTGCCTGAAATCACGCATACCCCGCAGCAGGCTGTCGATGTTTACAGCGGGCTGGGAGATGCGCTGGCACTCTCCGGGGACTACCCAACCACCCGCGATGCGTACGAAAAAGCCATTCAGGCGATAACCGCCGGAAAATCGATCGATATTGAAATGATCTGCGAAATAAAACGCAAAATCGGCACCACCTATGAAAGACAGGGCGAGTATGATGAAGCCCTGACATTCCTGGATGAAGCCAACTCACTGCTGGCAAATGCCGGCCTGGATTCACCGATCAGCCTGTCACAGATCCTGAATGACACCGGCTGGATTAATTATCGGCGGGGAAAGCTGGATGACGCAGAAAGCTTCCTGGTGCTGGCGCAAAACCTGGCAGAAAAAACTTCCAGGCTGGATGTTGTTTCAAGTATTTATAACCGGCTTGGTGGTGTTTATTTCCAAAAGGACCGCCTCAAGGAAGCCAGTGACTTTACCGCGAAAAGCCTGTCAATACGCCTCGAGATAGGGGATATCCCGGGAGTTGCACGGTCATACAACAACCTCGGGCTGCTGGGCTGGCGGCGCGGCTATTGGGATGAAGCCCTGCAAAATTTCAAACGCAGCGGTGAATACCAGGCCCGCCTGGGTGATGCCGAGGGCAACATTGAATTAAACAGCAACCTTGGCTTATTGCAGACCGACCGCGGTTATACCGAGGAAGCTTTCAAATACCTTGAAGAAGCCCTGCAAAAAGCCAGGCAGATCGGGCATGCCTATCATATCGCCCTGGCCACCCATCACCTGAGCAAGCTTTATGTTGCCCTTGGAGATTGGGACAAGGCCCGTGAATTCAACCTGCGCAGTGAAGAGTTGTTCAAAGCCATGGGTGATGAAGAGTACCTGGTGGATATTTACGTCAACCTGGGCATTATTTCGCTTGGAAACAATGACCTGCCAGGGGCTGCAAAAAATGCCAAACTTGCGCTTGAGATCATTAAGAAAAATTCTGATGATGAGGATTCCGAGGACAAGGGCCGTACGTTGAAACTACTGGGTGATATTGCCCTTTCTTCACTGGAATTTGGGAATGCCCGTGAACTTTACTCACAGGCAGAAACGGTCTTTGAATCGGCCGGTAATCAATTGGAAAAAGGCCGCTTATTGATCAGCATTGCCCGCCTGGCTTATGCGCAGGGAAATAAACTGCTGTCAAAGTCCTGCCTCAAAACAGCCAGGAAGATCTTTGAAGAATTAGGCGCGCGCCTGGAACTGCGTAAAATGGAAAGCCTGAACCTGAGCTGAAATTGGCCGCATTCGATTAATGGCTAAAGAACAAAGCCGTGCAAGGGGACAAAGTGCGCAAAGAAGATTAATTACTTATTAAATTAATGCAGGGGCTGAACGCAGTAACAAGCAGCGGTGGATTTTATGGAGGAGCAGTACCTTAATCTATAATTTATCCAATGAAAATTACCGGTAATGAATTATGAATTACAGCAATAAAAATATATATTTTCCTCCCCCATTTTCGGACTTTGAAAATGGGGGAGGCAGGTGGGGGTCCAATCCAGCTAACCTCTCGAATCCCATACCAGTAATTAAAAAAACTCCCTCGTTATAAAAAACGGGGGAGTTTTAGTACTAATTCAAACCAGTTCACGCAGTGAAAACCTTCTCCGTGGCCGAAATGGCGTAAATCTCATCATTTATATTGGAAAGGCTCGTGGCTGTGACCTTTATGCGCATAGCCTGTCCGCTTTTCGAAATCTGTACCGTCTCAAATTCGCTCATCACCTCGCCCTGACTGACCTTTAAGAAGACATTCATCGTTTCTTTACGCTTCTCCTCGCTGATCAAATCACGGATATTTTTTGACAGTGCCTCAGCGAGCGACCAGCCGAAGATTTTTTCTGCCGCCGGGTTCCAGCCTAAGATCTTGCCGGTCAGGTCCTGAACCACAATAGCATCCGTTGCGTCCTGGATAACTTTTGCCTGCTTTCGCAAATGATCATTTTCGTTCTGCGCTGCCTGACCTTTTTTTAATTCAGTGATATCCGTAAATGTGATCACGGCACCTTCGATCACATTTTCAACTGTCCGGTAAGGCTGTATTCGCAGCAGGTACCAGATGCCCAGGGTCGTCTGCACTTCCACATCCCGTGGAATCAGGCTGCTCAGAACATTTTTCACATCCTCAACCAGTGCATCATAACCGATCAGGTTGGAGACAATATGCCCGACAGGCCGGCCAACATCTCCTGCAATCAGGTTGATAACCGGGGTGATGGATGCTGTAAAACGCTGGATCAGTAATTGATGGTCAACAAAGATCGTCCCGACACCTGTGCTGGCAAGCAGGTTGTTCATATCGTTATTAACCCGGGTCAGATCCAGCACCTTCTGCTGCAGCTCTGTATTAACCGTCGCGAGCTCCTCGTTGACAGACTGTAATTCTTCCTTGGCAGTCTCCAATTCTTCATTTGTTGACTGCAGTTCTTCGTTGACTGACTGCATTTCTTCATTGGAAGATTTTAATTCTTCATTCGTGGTTTCGAGCTCTTCATTACTGCTCTGTATGTATTCCTCTTTATCCCGAAGTTCCTGTTTTAATGCCTTGATTCTTTCGTCCAGGTCTTCAGGTGAGATACTATTGATCATCAAATTAGCATTTTCATGATCATTTTCTGCTGTCTCTTCCAGGATAACCATGAATACATTTTGCGGATCATCTTTTCCCTGGGCAAAACTGATGGGCTGAATAAACAGGTTAACAGTGCTGTAATCTCCATTTGTTTTCACCCGAAGCCCGGGTTTTGTTACCATTTGATGATGTGTGACTGAACGATGTAATGCAGTTGTCAGGGAAGGTCTCAGACCTTCACGGGCCATTTTAATAACATTCATCAATCCCATCGTGTCACCCTGTGCAGGCTCAAGGTATCTTCCGCTGCGCCCGTGCAGGTATAGAATATCCCCGCGCTCATTAACCAGCATGGCTGTAGGTGCATATTTTTGAAGCAGCGCCCGCTCGATGGCATCCCGTAAAGGGAGCTTCCCATCGATCGTGTTCTGACCGGTTAATCGGGATAATTGTTCACGAGATGTAGGAACATATTTCATCATTGCCGGCCTGTAGGTGCTGTAACTGTCCAATTTCCTGGTGTAGATCTTGGATTTCCTGTCCAACGGGGTAAATAGGTTGAGATAATCACCCACGCTTTCAGAAGTACCAAGGACCAGGATTCCATCAGGGTTCAGCCCATAATGGAAGAGGGGAATGAGTTTCTTTTGCAGCTCATGTCCCATATAGATCAACACATTTCTGCAGCTGATCAAGTCCAGCTTGGAAAAAGGCGGATCTTTGATCAGGTCATGTTCAGAAAAAACCAGCATGTCACGAATTTGTTTATGGATGCGGAAGTTGCCATCGGGGAGTTGATCAAAGAAATGCGAAAGTCTCTCGGATGTGATATCTGCAGCAATATTTGCGGTAAAAATTCCGCTTCGGGCGGTTTCAATGGCATGACTATCAATATCTGTGGCAAATATCTGCAGCTTAAAATTTGTTTTTAAAGAAAAAGCATATTCCTGCATCAGGATCGCGATTGAATAAGCCTCTTCACCTGAGGAACAGCCCGGTACCCAGACCCTGATCGTGGCTCCGCTGGCTTTACCGGCAAAAATATGGGGGATCACTTGCTTTTCAAGCGTCTCAAATACGGGCGGGTCACGGAAGAAATTTGTCACCCCGATCAGGAAATCCCGGAATAAGGCTTCCACTTCGGCAGGAGTTTGCTGAAGCATGCGCAGGTATTCATCCAGCATTTTCAGCTGCTGCACAGCCATGCGGCGTTTAATGCGGCGAATGATCGTATTTGGTTTATAAAGTGAAAAATCGTGACCGGTTTGTGCACGCAGCAAAATAAATAATTTTTTGTAAAGATCTTCATCTTTTTGCAGAGAAGGGATCGCCCCCAGGCTGCCTTCATGAACCCTGCGGACATAATTGATAAGCTGTTCAGCCATGGCCTGCGCGGAAAGAACATAGTCCACCAGGCCGGTTGCGATGGCACTGCGCGGCATTCCGTCATATTCGGTGGTATTGGGGTCCTGCGCCATAACCATGCCGCCCTCGCCCTTGACTGCTTTGACCCCGAGTGTCCCATCGCTGCCTGTGCCAGAAAGAACGATGCAGATCGCGCGATCGCGCTGGTCCTGTGCCAGCGAGCGGAAAAAGAAATCGATCGGCAGCCGGATGCCGCGCGGCATGGCA
>CAZBRI010000276.1:0-4698 GCA_964494055.1 uncultured Anaerolinea sp. | reverse complement strand
AGGTGACAGTGTTCATGAACAGTCGGACTGATCTTTCAGGCGTTCCAGTACCAGAAATTGATGGCTTTGCAGATTACACCGATCTTGGCGGATCGGGCGACATCGGCGAAATATCCATGGGCGAAGTGGACGGCGGTGGTTCTGATGGCAGAGGCGGCACGGGCAGTTCTGGCGGCGGTGAACTCGGTCGCGAATCCAGCTCCGGCGGGAACATGCCTAATATGCGTCCAGGCAGCGGCGGCCGGTTGGCACCTTCCGAAGGTGCCGGTACCGATGTCGGCGGCCCGGCAGCTGGATCATAAATTCTCGATAAAAGAATGCCCAGCCATTTCCAGGCTGAGCATTCTTTTTATGTATTTCCTGAAAACCAGATTTTCTTTGCCGTAAATGACCAGCCACCACTTAGATAAACTGTTAGTTGAATTATAGAAAGAAGTGATCCAGCTTGCATTATTTTTCATGGATAACTGCTGAATTATCGTCAGCAGCAACATTGCACATTGTATAATTGGCACCAGCACATAAAAGGTTACCAATGGGCAATTCATTTTCTGCGCTTTATCTGAGTTTAAATAATAATTTTCCAAAATTTCATTCATCACTCCAGAGGTTCATATGCAATTACCCATTTACCAGGTCGACGCATTCACTGATAAGGTTTTCGGTGGTAATCCAGCCGCTGTCTGCCCGCTTGAGCATTGGCTACCGGATGAAGTGATGCAAAGAATCGCAATTGAGAATTCTGTAGCAGAAACCGCATTTTTCATCCCTTCGAATGATGGATATGAACTTCGTTGGTTTACACCAGAAATTGAAATGGATTTGTGCGGGCATGCCACGCTTGCATCAGCGCACGTTTTGATAAGGCATCTAGGCTATTCTCAGCCATCCATCAAGTTCCAATCAAAAAGCGGAGAGTTGTTGGTAACGGTTGAACATGAATTATTGACCCTTAATTTCCCATCCCGCAAACCCATAAAGAGCGATATTCCCCAAATTATTCGAGACGCATTTCAGGAAAAGCCGCTCGAAGTGTTGAAAGCCAGGGACTATGTGCTGGTTTTTAATAACGAAGAAACCATCCGGAATATGAAACCTGATCAAGGGATGCTCAATCAAATCAATATCGACCCTGGCGGGATTGTCGTGACAGCCCCTGGCAATGAAGTTGATTTTGTTTCCCGCTTCTTTACTCCCCAGGCAAGCATTTTTGAAGATCCTGTTACTGGATCGGCTCATTGTTCGCTTATTCCATACTGGAGTGAAAGACTTGGAAAAGAATCCATGCTTGCCCTGCAGGTATCCCCCAGGGCTGGGAAACTATTATGTAAAAATTCAGGCGACCGTGTTTTGATTTCCGGAGAAGCGGTAACTTACCTTGAAGGCAAAATCACAATTTAGAAATCTTTACTAATGTATTTGACTGCGGGAAAAATTTGCAAATATATGGAAAGGGGGGTTCCGCTCTCAAAAAATACATTATTTTTGATTATTTATATTATTTACTCCAAGCCTGATCAAAGTTCATGCCTGTTTTTCAATTGCACAAACAATTAGTGAATTTTATAGAAGGAAAAAAAGTTCTTGATTAAATAACGGAAACAGTGTATCTTTATTGTAGATACATAGGAGATGATTTATGCTCACAAAAGTACAGAAATGGGGCAATAGTCTTGCCCTGAGAATTCCTAAGGCGTTTGTGCTTGATGCGAAATTGGAAAATGATTCAGCTGTCGAGGTGACATTTGTTGAGGGTCAAATCATTATCAGACCGGTTGCTGCAGCAAACTGGACATTGGAAAACTTGCTTGCCGGAGTAACTGAAAAGAACACACACCATGAAACCGATACTGGCAATGCTGTGGGAGATGAAAGCTGGTGAAAATTATGGATTACATCCCGGAACGTGGTGATATTGTGTGGATAACCTTCACTCCCCAGGCTGGTCATGAACAAGCTGGGCGGCGTCCAGCCCTGATTTTATCGCCGGCTGCGTATAATGGAAAAGTTGGGTTGGCAATATTGTGTCCAATAACGAGTCAAATAAAAAATTATCCATTCGAAGTTCTGATCCCAGCCGGGTTAAAAATCAGTGGAGCGATCTTGGCTGACCAGGTAAAAAATCTCGATTGGAAAGTACGACAGGCAGAATTTGTTTGTAATTTGCCCGATGCAGCATTGGAAGAAGTCATGCAAAAACTAGGTACATTGATAACTTAATTTTTTCCAATCTGCGGTTTAGAATTGAATTATTTCAGCAAAGTGATATTTTTCTTACTTGCGCATGAATGTCCTGGAGTAGTTAGCCGGGAAATGGAAAGCGAAGCTTTGATTCGGTACCCTATACTACACCAATCTTAAGAATTTGCTTTGTGCAAACCCGGGCTGGAAATCCAAAACAATAGACCTTGCTAATTAATGATCCCAAGTATCTTTCAGCTGAAGTAAGGAAATAATTGACGTACGATTGAGAAAGTGATAAAATCCTTCTTCGCAAGTCTGGGCGCGTAGCTCAATGGCAGAGCAGCGGCCTTTTAAGCCGTTTGTTGAGAGTTCGAGCCTCTCCGCGCTCACAAAAACAGCCGACCTTTACAGGCGGCTGTTTTTGATTCTATTTTGAGATTACTGGGGGTGCCTTGGAAGTGTTTTAAGGGGCATCCGGGGGAACTTGTATGGTGAAGTTTGAAAATTCGAGGACTGCATTTTCATTTTCCTTTGGCAGGTTGACAGCCAGGCCAGTACTACCAGTTTTCAAATTGGAGTTATTGAACGTGTCAATCAACTGGTCATTGATCATGAAAATAAATTGTGAGCCCTTTACGCCAACGGAGAGCCGGTTAATTTCGCCAGGGTGAAAGGCAGTGGTTGTTGTTTCGGGGATCAGAGTCCGCCATTCCTGTCCGTCATGCCATCCAAAATAATATTGTCCATCCTGGTTGACCGAGAAGTAATACCAGGTCTGGTCCGCATCGATATAGCGAAGAACCAGTCCTGCGTCTGCGGATGTATCGTCGGGCATACTTTTGTATTTTAAATCCACGCTGGCAAGGACATCGGTCTGAGCAGTCGTATTGGGGAATGTGGAATTGAATGTGCTGGCAGTAGAAGTTACATTCTATCGGTACTTCCCGGTACTTATTTCCCGCCGGCCGTTGAGATTGTCTTCGCGTATGTCCCCGCTGTCCCATGAGTTGCTTGTATCATTGAAATTTTCAGTCAGGATTATTGGCCAGCTTTGTTCTTGTTTAAAAATGGGCTGAAGGGCCAGTGCAGTTGCGCTTGCTGTAATCGCTGTCTCGGCCAGGCTGGTTGCCTGCTCTTCTGAATCCAGCTGAGCCTGGGCTGCCAAAGCAGTCGATTGCTCCGCGATGCTTGTACTGACCTGGAGATCCACCTGGTCATAATTTCCGTATGGGGAGTTGGAAGATTGATAGGCCAGTATACCAACGATGATGATCAAAACCGTGATGGCGGCAGCCAGCACCCAGCTGCGCAGCCTTGTCTGAGGGGCAGGCGTTGGGTGCGCCTGGAGGGCGGCTGGCATGGGAATCCGAAGGTCATGCGGAATGATGACTGTCTCACCGCAGTAGGTACACTTGACTGTAGTGTCACCGGGATTGGGGTCAAAGCTGATCGGGGCTCCGCAGTCGGGGCAGCTAAAAGTGGCATTCAATGAAAAACTCCATTCCAGGTTCCGTTATAGGATTTTTACGATAATTTAAAATTAGTTATTGTTCCAAAAAAGGAATTCGTTTATTTATCAATTTTCCAGGGTTACCTGCAAATCCGCTGAGCCCCGGAGCCGATGCACAGGCAAACGTGCAGGAAAATATTTTGGCACATGAATATTGCGCTGATGTAACTGTTATTCACAGTTTCAGGGTGTTTGTTATTAAGATGAATACGATAAATATTGTACCTGAAAACAGGTGATTTTTCTGGATTGCCGATGGGCTTTTAGTCACAGATGTTTTCTATTATCTTTTCGTAAAGTATCACACAGCCGCTCTCACAAATATCGGCAGGTGTTCCAGTCCGGCGGGATAGTCACGAATCTCTGTATCGCCGCTGTAGACAACGCCGGTCCAATAATCACGCCATTTTCCGGGCGGGAGATAGATGTTACGCTGTTTGATACCCGGAAGAACTACCGGCGCTGCCAGGATGTCATTCCCAAGCAGGAACTCGTCGCTGCAGGTTAAAGCCCGCTCATTTTGTTCTGCCAGCCAGAATAACGGCCGGATGATGGGCTGGCCGTCTTTTGTGCAAGCCTCAGCCAGCTGCTGGATCCGCCCGGCGAATTCCAGGTGCAGGTCCGCGTATTTCCGGCAGATACGGGTACATTCTTCGCCGTAATCCCAGGGAGCCAGGCTGAACTGCATGGCTGGCAGCAGGGCATTCAGCTGCGTCCAGCGGATCATCAATTCAGCGTCGGCGGGTTGATCATAAGCATTCCCCCCCACCATATCCGGCAGGATGAAAGGGTAACCGGTCAGTCCCAATGCCAGGATGCCGGTCAGAACGGAATGCAGCCCGTTATCCAGGCCCCAGGTGCTCCACTTATCCCATTGCCTGAAGAATATCGGTGCCTTCTGGTTAAACCAGGCTGAGCGTGCTTCCGTCAGGCTGAAATGTTCCCCGATAAATTGAATGTAGATCGGAAGAGCGTCGTGTAGGGAAAGAGTGTTCAGAGCCGTG
>CAZBRI010000275.1:0-4709 GCA_964494055.1 uncultured Anaerolinea sp. | reverse complement strand
ATAGCTTCAGGTGACTGGAGTTCAGACGTGTGCTCTTCCGATCTGCCTTTAAAAACTGAGGCCTTGATAGTTATTATTGAAAGCGGAAGCCCAGAAATAATCGAAATTATCCGGCAATTTTTACATTCGAACTCAAATGAATTACGATTCTACTCAGCCTTAGGGATTGGAATATTAAGAGAGCAAAAATTTACAAACGAAATTATTGAGGTAATTGATACATCTTCCGATGATGTGCGCAGAGCTGCCTGCCTGGCATTGGCGGAAATCGGCACAAACCAGGCGCTTGAAGCACTTGCTACATTTTTACTTCACAGGGATGAAAAATTAAGAAATTATTCTGCAGAAGCGCTTGCGAACAATGCTGAAGAGGGCCACGAAGCACTGCAGGAAGGTATAAATAATGCAGATATTCTCGTTAGAAGAGCTGTAATTTTCGGACTGGAACGTATAAATGATAATTGGTCTACTGAAATATTGGAAAAAGTACAGCTCAACGACGATCAATGGGCCGTCCGAAACCTTGCTATTGAGATTTTGAAGTCCCGGAGCAGCCCAAATCCGCGTATTCCTTCGCCGGCATTACCTGTTCATGAAACCCCCTGGGTTATAGAATTTGCTAAAAAACATGGCTATGTTTTATCTCCTATTCTTCCAAACACAGAACTATTACTTCTTGCCTTAAAAGATGCAAATAAAGAATTATTTATCTCTGCATTACAATTATTAAAAGAAGCGGTCAATCCCGATGTGCTCTCAAGAGTATTAGATTTAAAACAATTGGACAATGATCACCTCGGCGAAAGCGTTTATCATTTCTTCAAGTATTCTGCCTTAAAAGGTATTTATCTAAAAGATCAATAATATACTCATTTTCGAGGTAATTTAATGCTCATCACTAACGCAACAGTCGTCACATGGGAAAACCCAAATAGTATTCTGCATGATTACGCTATCCATATCTCTGAAGGAAAAATATCAGATATTGGACCTGCCCAGGCATTGAAACTCAAGTATCCAGTAGATAAAATTTTGGACGCAAATGGAAAAATGGTATTTCCTGGCAATATTTGTGCACATACTCATTTTTACGGAACATTTTCTCGAGGAATGGCAATTCCCGGGTCAGCTCCATCCAACTTTGCCCAAATACTCGAAAAGCTTTGGTGGCCTCTCGACAAATCATTGACCTGCGATGATATTAAGTATTCGGCTCTTATATGTGAAATAGATGCAATTAAACATGGAACTACTACCCTGATTGATCACCATGCATCTCCAAATTTGATAGAAGGTTCGCTTGATATTATCGCAGATACAATTGAACAATCTGGATTAAGAGCGGGCCTGTGTTATGAAGTAACAGACAGGGATGGGGATGAAAAAACAATTCAAGGCATTCAGGAAAATGTCCGGTTCATTCGTGATGTAAAAAAACGCCCGGCTACATTGTCGGCAATGTTTGGATTACATGCGCCGCTTACTTTATCCAATAAAACGCTCGATACTTGCAGAAATGCAGCTCCTGATGAAACCGGCTTTCATATTCATGTCTCCGAAAGCAATGATGATAATAATATAATCAGGTCTTCACAGAATTTAAAACCGATTGAATGGCTGAATAAACATGGAATTTTGGGCAGGAACACAATGGCCGCACATTGTGTTCATATCGACGAATCCGAGATGGAAACATTGTCTTCAAGCCAAACATGGGTTTCCCACCAGCCAAGATCCAATATGAACAATGCGGTTGGTGTTGCCCCTGTAGAAAAAATGATTTCCAAAGGCATTAAAGTGTGTCTTGGAAACGATGGTTTTTCAAACAGCATGTGGGATGAATGGAAATCTGCATATTTCTTACACAAACTAAATACACATGACCCGCGCAGTATGAATGGATATACTGTCATCGAAATGGGTGTTCAAAATAATTCCAGGTTTGCAAGCAGCCTCTTTAACACAGAAATTGGTGTGATAAAAATTGGAGCAGCTGCTGATCTGATCATCGTTGATTATTCTCCTCCCACACCGATGACTGCAGGAAATTTACCCTGGCATATTTTATTCGGTTTTAGAGAAAGCATGGTCTTATCTACAATTGTAAATGGCCAAATATTAATGCAGGATAGAGTATTGTTGACCCTTGATGAAATCGAGATAAGTGCCCGTGCCTGTGAGTTATCACAAACTGTGTGGGACCGCTATAACAAATCGTTTAAGTAAGATAATTATTTGTAATTTTATAAGAATTTTTTAAATCAGAGGAAAAATGGCTGAGAATAAAGTTGTGATTTCGGTGCTAGGCGGTACAGGGAAAGAAGGAAAAGGTCTGGCTTTTAGGTGGGCAAAAGCTGGTTATAAGGTAATTATCGGATCACGTGATGTAAATAAAGCGGTTTTAGCTGCAGATGAATTAAATGAATTGCTTGGTAATAATATTGTTTCAGGTTTAGATAATCTTACAGCTGCAAGGGAAGCAGATTATGCCGTATTAACCGTCCCGCACCAGGCCCATATCTCTACTTTAGAATTGTTGAAAGATGCGTTGACAGGAAAAATATTGATTGACGTAACAGTCCCGCTTGTTCCACCAAAAGTAACCAAAGTGCAAATGCCGCCTGCTGGTTCAGCCGCTCAGGAGGCCCGTGAAATTTTAGGAGAAAGTGTTGAAGTAGTTGATGCCTTTCAAAGTATCTCTTATGAACATCTAATGGAAGGAGATTCTGTTCCCTGCGACGTTCTGGTTACCGGGTCATCGCGAGATGCCAGGCTAAAAGTTATTAAATTAATTGAAGATGCTGGTCTCACTGGATGGGATGCCGGTCCGATTGAAAATTCAGTTGTTGTGGAAGGCTTAACCAGCATATTGATTTATATCAATAAACAATATGGGTCAACCCATGCAGGCATCAAAATTACTGGCGTAAAAAAATAATAAGAATTAATAATCAATGACACTAACATTAACTGCTATTGAAGGTATCCCCCTGATTAAATCCGGGGACGATATATCACAAATTATTCACGATAACTTATTAAAATCAAAAATTAATTTGATTGATGGGGATATTATCGTAATTGCTCAAAAAATAATCAGCAAATCAGAGAATCGATTTGTCAATCTGGTTTCCATTAATCCTTCCCCTGAAGCACTTGAATTATCTATAAAGAGCGGTAAGGATGCCAGATTAATTGAGTTGATTTTGCAGGAGAGTAAAGAGATCATCCGGGTCCGGCAAGGATCCATAATTTGTGAGCATAACATTGGCTTCGTTTGTGCAAATGCGGGAATTGATCATTCGAACGTGTCAGGTATTGCTGCTCCGGATGAAGATTGGGTACTACTTCTTCCTTTAGATCCAGACCTTTCTGCATCAAAAATCAAGCTTGGGCTGGAAGCGCGTTCCGGCGCAAACATCGGTGTCATGATAATTGATTCGCATGGTAGAGCCTGGAGACTTGGGACAGTTGGTGTAGCGATCGGGATTTCTGGTATACCGGGTTTGATAGATGAACGGGGGTGGAATGATTTATTTGGATACACACTGCAAATAACAGTTGTCGGCGTAGCAGATGAACTCGCAGCAGCCGCTTCATTAGTGATGGGTCAAGCTTCTGAGGGTACACCGGTGGTCCATGTCCGCGGCTTTCCTTATAAACTTCGCGAAGGAACGATACATGAATTACTCCGGCCCAAGGAATTTGATATGTTTCGATGAATAACCGCCTGATGATTCTATGATTTTATTGCCTGCAGTAAAACATCTGTTTTGTGTATGAATTAAATAATTTTTATGAAATAGTATGGATACAGATAACATTTATCAAGATTTTTTAAGATCCCGCCGATCAATTCGCCGGTTTCAACAGAAACCTGTTGAGCCTGAAAAGATCAACCGAATAATCGAAACTGCAATGACAGCTCCTTCAGCTCATAACCGGCAGCCCTGGCGATTTGCGATTATTTCAGATCCAAAAATTAAAAATTTCATCGGCAAAGGAATGGGTAAGGTTTTTGCAGAAGATCTGGAAATCGAAGGTTTTTCTGCCGATGAAATTCAACGGAAAGTAGGAATATCAAAATCCAGGATTCTGAACTCTCCAATTATCATCATCCTTTTTCTTGATATGAGTGAGATGAACAATTATCCTGCTGAATCAATCAAAAGAATTAATTCCGAAAGAGTAATGGGGATTCAATCAGTTGCCGCAGCTGGAACGCTTATACAATTGGCTGCAACAGCAGAGGATCTTGCAGCTGTTTGGACATGCTGGCCGCTTTTTGCAACTGAACCGATTCAAAATATTCTGGATACACCTTTTGATTGGGAACCTCAAGCCATGTTTTTTATTGGGTATCCAGCTGAAAGTCCTAAAAATAAATTAATCATTCCAAAAGAAAATATTACCAAGTATTTTTAATTGAGGCAAAATTGCATATAGTGGCTTTAGCAGGTGGTGTTGGTGGTGCGAAATTAGCTTACGGTCTGGCCAAAATAATACCAAACACAGACTTAACAATTATCGTTAATACGGGTGATGACTTTGATTATTGGGGACTGCGAATATGTCCCGACCTTGACACTGTGACTTATACATTAGCAGATTTGGCAAATAGCGAAACAGGTTGGGGGAGAAAAGATGAAACCTGGCAGGTTATTGAGATCGGAAGAGCACACGTCTGAACTCCAGTCACCTGAAGCTAT
>CAZBRI010000274.1:0-4710 GCA_964494055.1 uncultured Anaerolinea sp. | reverse complement strand
CTCCTGCTTTACCAGGAAAAACTGGCACAATCCGGCAGCCTGGATTGGGGAGATGTACCGCGCCTGCTCAACCGGGCTGTGTTGGATGGTTTATTGAAATTGCCGGTTTATGATATTGTAATGGTGGATGAAGCCCAATTTTTTGCCCCGCTCTGGGTTCGCATTATTCAGGGCATCCTGAATCCGCGAAACGGCCACCTGTTCCTCGCGGCTGATCCCACGCAGGGATTCCTCGGGAGAGGGGCTTCATGGAAATCGCTGGGTTTGCAGGCCCGCGGCCGGACCCATCAGCTGAGGCGCAGCTACCGCACAACCCGTGAGATCATGTACTTTGCCAGCCTGCTCTACCGCCTGCGCCTGGCCGATGAAAATGACGATGATATTCTCGCGCCGGATTTGTTGAATATGCCTTCCGGCGCATTCCCTGAAATCCTTTGCCTGGACAGCCCCCAGGACGAGATAGCACGCCTGGCAAATGAGGTAAAAGATTTTGTAAAGGCAGGTTATCCCAAAAAGCACCTGCTCCTGCTGCACAGTGATGGGAATGGCGTCACTGCGCTGATCAAGGCCATCAATCTTCGTCTCGGCCGCGGGCAGGCCATGGATGCGAAAAGCACCTATCCCGGTGATTATGTGCGGGTCACCACCCTGAATGCCGGAGCCGGACTGGAAAGCCCGATCGTGTTCCTGGCAGGACTGCGGGAAATGTTTGACCAGGAGGGTTCCCTCAGGCTGGGGGATGATGAACGCGAGACTCTGATCCGTGATAATACCCGCAAGCTTTACATGGCTGCCACCCGTGCCGGTCAGCGTTTGATCTTGACCTTTGCCGGCAGCCCGCCGGAAATTTTGATGACTGCCCTGGGCCGGCTCGGGGAATCCCCTCTGAAAACAATCGCTTAAAAATTAAGATAATGACTGATGCAGGGTGCGGGGGACAATCCAGTGTTTCAGGAAATGCACAAAGCGAGCGGCATTAATTCGTCATAGTATTTCAATCAATATCACGATACAATATTATAGAAGGCCGTAATTATCCCATTTGAGAGGTGAATTGATGCAGATTGTGACAGATACTGGAATGGATATGGTATTGCCGGAAGAACTGATGCCTGAGATACCGATCAATATTGTGCCGCAAATAATAACCCTCGAGGGGGTTTCTTACCGCAGCGGTATCGATATTCAACCGGAAGAACTTCAGAAAAAATTGATCGAGACTGGCAGCTTCCCCACCACGTCGCAGCCTTCTGCGGGTGATTTCGCTGAGATGTACCGGAAACTTTCGGCAGCGGGCGAAAAAGAGATCCTTTCCATTCATATGTCATCCGGGTTGAGCGGTACAGTCAATGCAGCTTACACCGGTGCATCCATGGTCCCTGAAGCAGATGTGACAGTGGTCGATACAAAGACTCTGTGCGCGGTGCTGGGCTGGCAGGTGGCGGCTGCAGCCCGGGCTGTCAGTGCCGGCTGGTCCAAACAGCAGGTAGTGGACCTGATCAAGAAGATAGGGGATGCCAGCGAGAGTATGTACACGCTGGATGATCTGAAGTACCTGATCCACGGCGGGCGTATCAGCCATATGAAGGGCTTGCTGGCTTCACTTCTCCACCTGCGGCCGATGATCGGGGTAGAGAAGGTTGGAGGAACGTACTCGCAGCTGGGCTCAGCCCGGACCTTTGAAAATGCTTTGAAGGGCCTGGTGGAAAATATGTTGAAGTTCCAGCAGGCTGGCAGCGCCCTGCGGGTGCAGGTCCTGCATTCTTATAATTTGAAAGGTGTCAGCAGCCTGCAGAGTTTGATAGAGCCGGTATTTAAGTGCTCTTTCCTGCCGGTCGACTGCATGTCACCCGCCCTTGCAGCCCACACCGGCCCGACCATGGTTGGCGTGGCTTTTGCGCCCCTTGAAGTTTTTGAAGGACTGCCGTAGAGAAGATTAATTTTCGGTTATTTTCAAGAAAATGTTTCGCCGCTCCGCGGCTTGCATATTAACCCGAATCAGTTACTGGAATGATATGGTTTATACAAAAAAGAGAGCGCTTCGCGGCGCTCTCTTTTTTTGTATTATTTATTTACCAATTTGACAGCCTTTGGCTCAAGGTGATGTCCCCAGGCTTCAAGCTGTTTGAGAACTTCATCCATCAGCACTGGAACCTGTGCTTCAACAACCGGCGTCAGGTCCATGCCGATCTCCAGCGACTCGGGTTCCACTCCCCACAGGATCACGTTTTCGGGGTAGAGGTCCTTCATCTTGGCAACCGCCAGCATATCCGGAATACCAACCTGGTGCGGCGACATCTTCAGCGAGAGAAATGCCGGAACCTCGTCATTGACCATGCGTACAATGGTGCCGGCGTCTTTTCGCAGCTCCACGGCGTCGATCATCAGCAGGTTTTTGACACCCTGCAGGTAATAGAGTAAATCCAGGCCGAGGGTGCCGCCATCCAGCAGCAGGACGTCTCCAGGAATGTTATAAGCCGCCAGCAGGCGTTCGATGACATGAACGCCTACTCCTTCATCAGATAAAATGCGGTTTCCTACACCAATGACCAGTGTGGAAGCAGTTGGATCGCTGTAGCCTGTCAAATTATGCCCTGAATTGCAGCAGCGGGCTGGAGCTGATGGTCGGTGAGTCTACATTGATCTCATATAAATCTTTGCCATCTGCATCCAGCAGGTGTACACCGCAGGCGATACAGGGGTCAAATGAGTGAACAGTGCGCAGCACTTCAAGCGGCATCTTTGGATCTGCGATGGGTGTTCCAACCAGGGCAGATTCGTAAGGTCCTAACTGCCCGGCTGCATCACGCGGGGAAGCATTCCAGGTGCTGGGAACTACCGCCTGGTAATTCAGGATCTTCTTGTCTTTGATATGGATCCAGTGACCAAGCGCACCGCGCGGGGCTTCAATATGTCCCCAGCCTTTGGCTTCTGCCGGCCAGGTTTCCGGATCCCATAATGTGCCTTCGTGAACATCGATGTCGCCGGCTTTGATGTTGGCAGCCAGTTCCATGGTCCATTCGGTCAGCTTGTTGGCAAGCAGTACGGTTTCAATACAGCGGGCTGCGGTACGGCCGAGGGTGGAGAAGAGTGCTTCAGGACCAGCGCCTAGTTTACCGAGTACCATGTTGACGGTATCGACCACATCTTTCTGTCCGCTTGCGTAAGAGACCAGCATGCGGGCCAGCGGTCCGACTTCCATGGGGTGCTCATCAAGACGGGGTGCTTTCATCCAGGTGTATTTCTTGTCCGTGTCGAGGAAATCAAACGGGGGCTGAGGACCGGTGAATTTGGGATTGGTCTCGCCATCATAAGGCTGAAGACCCTTGCTCTCATCGGCATATTCATACCAGGAATGGGCAACGTGCTCGGTGATTTTCTGATCGTCCACCGGGTAAACCTTGCTCAAATCCTTGTTCAGGATATAACCTTCTTTAAAGTACAGGTTGCCGTCTTTATCAGGGTACTCACCATAGGCCAGGAAGTTACCAGCGCCGCCGCCGATGCCGGCCCATTCAAGATAGAACGGAGCAATGGCCAGAAGATCAGGCAGGTAAACCTGGTCCACAAACACCTTGGCAGTCTTGAATAATTCAAGCAGAGTTGCAATGGTATCGGCATTGATGGCTGCCTGGCTGCTTGGGTCGATGGGAGTTGCCATACCGCCGACGAGATAGGTCTGCAGGTGCGGGTTCTTGCTGCCGAGCAGGGCATGGGCGCGGATAACATCGCGCTGCCAGTCCAGGGCTTCCAGGTAGTGAGCAACGGCCATCAGGTTGGCTTCCGGGGGCAGCTTGTAGGCGGGATGACCCCAGTAAGCATTGGCAAAGGGTCCGAGCTGACCGCTCTTGACATAGACAGCCAGTTTTTCCTTGACACCTTTGAAATAAGTTTCGCTGGATTTTGGCCAGGGGGAGATGGATTGTGCCAGTTTTGATGTGGCAGCCGGGTCAGCACTCAGAGCGCTGACGACATCCACCCAATCCAGGGCATGCAGGTGGTAAAAATGGATCACGTGATCCTGTACGAACTGCATGGCTTCGATAATATTACGCAAAATGCGCGCATTGTTGGGGATGGTGATCCCGAGGGCATTTTCAACCGCACGGACAGAGGCGAAAGCATGCACCGTGGTACAGACACCGCAGAACCTCTGGGTGATGGCCCAGGCTTCACGCGGATCGCGGCCTTTGAGGATTGCCTCAACGCCGCGGAACATGGTGGCGGATGCCCAGGCATCCTTGACAGCACCTTCTTCAATCTGAACCTCGATGCGCAAATGGCCTTCGATTCTGGAAATTGGATCGATCGCTAACTTTGGCATATTCTAGCCTCCAAAAAAATTCTTTATAACTGATTAGTGCGATTCTTCCGAGTCAGGGAAGAGTTTGAAATAACGAACCACTGTGCCATAAACCAGGAAAGCACCAGCCAGCAGGCCGACCGTGATGGTCAGCTCGATCCAGGATGGGGTATAGGTTACATGGGAAGGTTCTGCCATGCCGATCCAGCTCACAACCAGGCGGTTGATGAATGTGCCGAAGATGGCAAAAACACCGGCCCAGAATGGACCCTGTGAGTGTGAACCGAGGCGTGTCAGCAGGATGAGCAGCGGAATGGCAACTCCCAGGATCAGTTCAAGCCAGGCAAGCCAGCCGAACGCATCCGGGTTGAGCAGCATATCGATCTCGCCTGCGCCCATCCAATCAC
>CAZBRI010000273.1:1857-4714 GCA_964494055.1 uncultured Anaerolinea sp. | reverse complement strand
GAACAAGCTGCATAAATAGTCATCAGCATATGCTGACCGGCAGTGTATTTATCAGGTAAACTTAACAGGCAGATGTCTATCATCTGCCTGTTATATTTTATTCAGGAGTAACAATGAAGCATATTCATGGTTCTATCGAGGTTATTTGTGGTTCAATGTTCAGCGGTAAAACGGATGAACTAATAAGGCGCATGCGGCGTGCCATCATCGCTCGTCAGAAAGTCCAGGTTTTTAAACCCGCGATTGATATTCGATATGCTGTTGAAAAAGTCACTTCTCACGCAGGTGCTGATTTTGACGCCATACCCGTTGAAAAAGCCTCTATTATCCTCGAAAAGCTTGATATAGATACAACAGTAGTCGGTGTTGATGAAGCACAGTTTTTTGATGATGAAATTGTGGAGATTACCCGGATTTTGGCAGATCGTGGGATTCGTGTTCTTGTCGCCGGTTTGGACCAGGATTTTCGCGGTGAGCCGTTTGGTCCAATGCCCATGTTGATGGCAAAGGCAGAACAGGTGACTAAATTGCAGGCTATCTGTATGACATGCGGTGAGCCAGCCAGCAGAACCCAGCGATTACTCAATGGAATCCCGGCACGCTACGATGAACCTGTTGTAATTGTAGGTGCATCTGAATTGTATGAAGCCCGCTGCAGACTGCATCATGAGGTACCAAAGTAAATTTTAATGTCAAGTAATTTCCCTGATCTGAAAATTGAATAGGAGCATGAATGCAAGATTATAAGGATATATTAGCTGAAGTATTAATAGATCAAGCAACTTTGCAAAAGCGTGTTAAAGAATTGGCTGATCAAATTAATGCTGATTTTCAGGGGGAAGAAATTTTATTGATTTGTATATTAAGAGGTGCGTTACCGTTTCTGGTAGATCTGATGCGGAATCTTACCGTTCTCAATGCTATTGATTGTATGGCGATCACCTCCTACGGAGCAGGTGCCAGGGAATCAAGTGGTAATGTTCGTATGACACTGGATCTGCAGACTAATATTGAAGGAAAACACGTGATATTAGTAGAAGATATTGTCGACAGCGGTCATACAATTGCACGGGTCATGGATCTTCTTCGGACAAGGAAACCCAAATCTTTAAAGGTGTGCGCCCTGCTTGACAAAGAATCACGCCGTGAAGTTATTGTTCCAATCGACTATAAAGGATTCTCAATCGCCAATAAATTTGTTTTTGGTTACGGTCTGGATTTGGATGAATATTACCGGAATTTACCTTTTGTTGGTGTCGTAGATCTTGACAGATATATAAAATCCAATTAATAGTTTCTTTTAGGGATGGTGTCATTTGCAGGAATATCAAGAATTCATTGACCATGTCTTGGTCGAAAAAGTAGATATTGAAAAACGAGTATCTGAATTAGGGGAGCAAATCAGCAGGGATTATGCAGGCCGGGATTTGTTGATCGTTTGTCTCCTCAGGGGAGGTCTGACTTTTACAGCGGACCTGACCCGGCATATATCTATCAACCATGAACTCGATTGTATGTCACTATCATCGTATGGAACCGGCCATTATGCCTCCAGCGGCAATGTTCGTGTCAACCTGGACCTGATGACCAATATTGAAGGCAGGAATGTGCTTCTTGTTGAGGATATTGTAGACAGCGGCCGGACATTATCGCATGTGTTAATGATGTTAAAAACCCGTGAGCCAAAGAGCGTTAAGGTATGTGTGCTGCTGGATAAAAAAATGCGCAGGGAAGTACCGGTCATTGCAGATTATGTAGGATTTGATGTGCCGGATAAGTATATTTTTGGATATGGTATCGACATAGACGAACATTACAGGCACCTGCCTTTCATTGCAGCTGCAGATCTGACAAAATATAAGAAACCCGCGGTTTAATTTATGATAACGGATGAACAGGGACAAAGTGAATCTTACAATGGGCGCTGGGTGGCCCTTGTTCGTGGAAAAATTATCGCCCAGGGAGATACAAAAGACCAGGCATTTCATGCAGCAAAACAGATTCGCAGCAAGGAAGATGCAGAAATTCGTTTCCTGGCAAAAACGCCGGTTTCTTCAGCTATCCTTGACCAGGTTAGGGCAGCAGTCACCCAAGATTCAGAAATTTACCTGGTCGGCGGGGCGGTCCGCGATGCTGTTCTGGGAAATGTCACGCGTGACCTTGATTTCGCCTGTCCCCAGGGTGTTAGCACCGCACGCAAAATAGCTGATAATTTACATGCTGGTTTTTTTATCCTGGATCAAGGTTTTGATACAGCCCGTGTCATTATTCAGAATTCTGACGGCACACGGGATATCCTGGATTTTGCTGGTTTTCGAGGTGCTGACCTGACTGAAGATCTTCATGGCAGGGATTTCACCATCAATGCTGTTGCAATGAATATCCATTCAGGAGAAATCATAGATCCCCTGGGTGGGTTGAAGGATATTCGGGAAAAAAAGATTCGCGCTTGTGCTGAAACATCTTTTATGGATGACCCGGTACGTATTCTACGGGCCGTCAGGCTTGCACCATATCTCGGTTTTTCCATCGAATTGAACGCACGGATTCAAATGCGGTCAGCTGCAGGGATGCTGGATAAAATCTCACCGGAGCGTATACGTGATGAGCTGTTCAAAATACTGCAAGGTCCAAAACCTGATGCAGCAGTGCTTGCGCTTGAAATGCTGGGAGTTCTTCCTGTAATTCTGCCTGAATTGATCGAGCTTAAAGGACAAACACAATCCTCTCCCCATGTTCTGGATGTTTGGAATCATACACTGGCAGCGCTTCGACATTTAGCGGTAATTTTGGATGTGCTGGGTGCTCAATATAATGAGCAAAAGGCAAATGCGGATGTGATGAATGGCTTGCTGGT
>CAZBRI010000273.1:0-1757 GCA_964494055.1 uncultured Anaerolinea sp. | reverse complement strand
ACGCGGGAAATTAATCATTAGAAATCATATGCGAATCCATGGATACGTCAGCCGAAAACTTGCTGGACACGAGATATCCAGGCGGGCAATATACCGTTTTTTTCGGGACACCGGCGAAGGTGGAATTGACTTGGTCCTGTTGGCCCTGGCAGATACAAGAGCTACATATGAGCAATCTCTTTCCCAGGACACCTGGACGGCTGCTTTGGATATATGCAGGGAATTGCTGGATGCCTGGTATGAAAAAAAAGATGAAGTAATCTCCCCGATACAGCTTATTACAGGGGACGATCTGCTTACAAATTTCAAACTAAAGCAGGGACCAGAAATTGGACGAATCCTGGGTGCTTTAAAAGAAGATCAGGCGGCAGGATTGATCAGCAGCCGTTCGGAAGCTGAAGCCTTCGTCAGAGGCTGGTTAATGAAAAACAGAGATACAATTTCAACCAGCAAAACAACCGGAAAGTCATGAGTTATTATAATAAATTATCACTATTGAAATATATTGATCACAGCTTAATTTATTCCAACCTGATACCCCCTATAAAATAACCCATGTATCATCAACTATCTACAAAATGTGACTTATATTATGATCGAAAAGGCAGCGGTTTGCCATTATTAATGATCCATGGTTTTCCCCTGGATCATGAAACATGGAAACCAATATCAGGAGAGCTTGAAGGCTCATTTGATATGATCATGCCCGATCTTCCAGGTTTCGGAAAATCTGTCATTTTACAATACCCAATGTCCATACGTGAGTACGCTGAATGCCTTTCCAACTTATTAGATCACCTTGGAATAGAAAAAACGCTGGTTGCGGGTCATTCTATGGGCGGGTATGCTGCACTGGAATTTGCCCGCCAATACTCAAAAAAAATGTTGGGGTTAGTCTTGATCGGTTCACAGGCCAGGGCAGATACACCTGAAAAAAAAGCAGGCAGGTTCGAGACAATAGATAGGGTGAATAGCGAAGGAATTGCTGCCGTTGCCGGAATGGCCGAAAAATTGTCCAATGACCAATCACACCAGCCTTTTTTCAAACAAATGATTGAAAGGCAGAATCCGGCTGGCGTAAAAAACGGATTGATGGCAATGGCCGGCAGGGAAGATATGACCGGATTTATTCCCGCGTTTAATTTTCCAATCACCCTGATCCATGGATTGTCCGATCCATTAATTTCCCATGAAAGAGCGAGAGAGATAAAGGAAATTCTGCCTTCGTCAATTCTTATTGAATTACCCGGGATTGGCCATTCGCCAATGCTTGAAGCTGCGGCACAGACGAAACTTGCTTTTGAAGAAATGAAAAAATCGATATAGAAATTTTTTTACTCAGCAACAATGCTGCAGGCAGTTTATCAAATAACATATTTGGAAATAAAAACGACGCCCTTGAACTAATCAGGCGTCGTATTTTTTTATTCCAATTTTTTCTGAAACTATTTTACGGAAAAATTTCTCCAAGGACAGGTGCGTAAGTACATCGGCATCCATTCTGATGAGAGCAGCCCTCGTGCGGCAATGCAGGTACTTTGTCTTTTGAAAATGTTCCTCTCGATTCATAACACATAGGGCAGGAATCATTTGAAATGTTTATCCTGATCGATGTGACTCGTGGATTTTCTACAAACTTTTTGAGAGAGACACTTGTTGAAGAAAATTGGTTAAGATCAGCACTACAATGTGTACATGTAACAGCAGTATCCGGGGATGATGCATTACAGCGTGAGCAAGTTTGCACAGCCTGGCTC
>CAZBRI010000272.1:0-4731 GCA_964494055.1 uncultured Anaerolinea sp. | reverse complement strand
CCCTGCAAACTAAATTATTGGTCGCTTGTGTCTCATCATTATAGTCACAGAGGGGCCAGGGCACTGGGTAAGCACCTGCAAATCTCGCTTACTTAGCAGGTCAAAAGCAGACCCCCTCCCGGCCTCCCCCAAAAAATCCAAAAGCGGGATTTTTTGGGGGAGGGGTTTTAAAATCAGCATTTTTCCAGGTAACAATACATTGACACATTCCGTTGAACTCATCACCGAATTACACCTGGAATCTCACAAATATTTCCTCCCCCATTTTCGGTCTGTGAAAATGGGGGAGGTTAGGAGGGGGTCCGGTCTTTGATCTGCCGTGTTGGTCATCTTATCCCGGTTATTTGTTCTTGATCTTCTTTGCGTCCTTTGCGGCTTTGCGCGAAACTGCAAGTTGATAATCAAATTCAAGGTAAAATAATTGTATGGCAATCTTTACCCGTGATCAAATTCAGCTTGGCTTAAAGCGGTTAGGCGAATTGGCAGCGGTAAATGGACTGCAAATCCGGCTTGCACTCGTTGGCGGAGCTGCGATGGTACTGGGCTACAACGCCAGGCAATCCACGAAGGATATCGATGCAGTGATTGTATTTCCAGCTGAAGCGCGGCTCGTGAGAAATTTAGTAAAAATAATCGCCAGTGAACTCGATTGGCCGGAAGACTGGTTGAATGATGGCGCAAAAGGATATGCCGTAGGTATCAGCGAAGGATCACTTTTGTTCAAGTCACCAGGTATTGAAGCATACTCTCTTTCAATTGAACAGGCCTTTGCAATGAAGCTCTGCGCCTGGCGTGACGATATTGACATTTCAGATGCCCGCCTATTATTACAACAATTTAATCCTGAACAGGGAAAAGAAGTTATTTGGGCAAGGGTAGAACCATTCCTGGTCCCTGGGGATGAATTGACAGCCCAATACGCCTATCTTGACCTGTGGGAGAGTTTATATGGAACCGATTGATCTACTGGCGGAAGCTGCTTTTCATAGAGATACATTGCTCCTGCGCAGCCTGGTACAGGATTTTACACGGGCAAAGATAAATTGGTCCATTGTCCCACCGCCAAATTCAACGGATGACCGCCTGCTCGCATTATCCGCTTCCCTGGCTGAGTTGTTAGCATCCCGTCAGCAGCAAACACCACCGGCATGGGCATCCAGCATTGGCGCATTAACTGAGCCCTTTTATTTGCTTCAGTCCGCTGAAAAAATGACTCGTTTACGCGAGCTGTGTGAAACCCAGTCACCAGAACCCCTGAGAAAGCGGCGCCTTTATGCCCCGCCAAATTTCCTGGAATTTGCCTGAAAATGATTTGAAAAGTAGAACCAGTAAAAACCGAAACTATTCCATAACTTAACCGTTCTGCTCAGACCCTCTTTCAAAAATTGATCATCATTGTATTCCTTTCATCTTTACACGAAACTTAAGACTATCACGAATTACATGAAAAGAGCCGGCGGGCTCAGAAAGGTCAAGAGCAGACCCCCTCCCAGCCTCCCCCAAAAAATCCAAAGTACGGATTTTTTGGGGGAGGAGTATTTTAATCAGCATTTTTCCAGGTAACATTCTGATGAACTCATCACCGAATTACAGCAGGAATCTCCTATTTTTTTCCTCCCCCATTTTCGGTCTGTGAAAATGGGGGAGGCAGGAGGGGGTCCGGTTTGAATTGCAATTGGTCATGATTTTTTTGCAGGTTTTCCATTCCTTCCGGTCTCAGAAAGATCAAAAGCAGGGCAGTCCCCCTCCCAGCCTCCCACTCCCATACAAAAACTGGGATTACACACAAAAAATCCAAGTACGGATTTTTGGCAGGAGAAAACAACACATCCCCCAACGGGTTAGACCGCAGATCATACCTAAAATCCCCATCTGCAGGGGATTTTTATTTTTGGGGCACAGCGGTATCCTGTGTGCATGAACAGTCTTCCCATCCTCAACCATGGTTCCCTGGTCGTGGTCTGCGGACCGCATGCAGCCAGCGAGCAGGCCTCCGTCCTGGCAGCCCAGCTGGCCCTGCGCTCGCCGGTCAACGTGCTGGATTTTGGCAACCGCTTCCAGCCTTACGAGGTATCGCGCCTGCTGCGGCAGTCCACCCACGAAGTCAGCCGCTGCTCGAAGCGCATCTTCATCCGGCGCGCCTTCACCTGTTTCCAGGTGCAGGCCCTGCTGGAAAACACCCCCGCCCTGCGCCAGCCGTACATCATCCTGGACCTGCTGTCCACTTTTGAAGATGAAAACACCGATCTCAGGCAGGCCGGTTATGTGCTGGAAAAATGCCTGCTGCAGATAGCGCGCCTCAGGCAGCAGGCGCCCATCGTGCTGACCCTGCGGCTGCCGTCAAAATCAGAGGAGCGCGACCGCTTTATCGAGCAGGTACGTGATCAGGCCGACCGGGTCCTGACCCTGGAAGAAGAATTCAGCCAGGTCCATCAGCCCGCGCTATTCCAATAAAGAGGTGTTATGGACAATTCATTTCCCACCATCACAGAACAGCTGACCGAAACAGAATCCGCGCTGGAACGCTTCCGGCGCGCCCTGCGCCGCAGCGATCAGCAGGTCATGGACGGCATGTTCGAGAAAGCCCGCCTGCACGCAAAAGCCATCAGCCTTTCCAACTCCCTGCTGCCGTTCGAATCCATCCTGCTGTCCATCGTGCTGGAACAGGCCAAAGAGCTGGCCGTCCTGCGCCAGGAAGCGGATGTCCTGCTGCGCCGGTCGGCTGAATAATCACAGGGCACCAGGCTGATATGACAGAAACCACCGGCTGGCTGATGGACCTGTACCCCGGGGAGACGGGCGTTGTGGCCTGGATCCTGTGCCAGGATGATCAGCGCCTGTGCCTGCACATGGATTTCCCGCTCACTTTCTACGTCTCCGGGCCGTCCGTCAAGCTGCGCGAAGCCTGGAAGTACCTGGCAGATAAACCCGTCAAACTCGCCCGCGAAAACAAGCTGGATGTCTTCAGCGGCGCCATCGACCTGCTGTCTGTCACCGTCCCGAAGCCCGCTGACCTGAAACCGGTCTATTTTGACCTGTCCGGGCGCTTCCCTGCCCTGGATTACTACGATGCCGATATCCCGCTCGCCCTGCGCTTTGCCGCCCGCACCGGTGTCAGCCTGCTGTGCATGTGCCGGGTGGAATACACGGGGAACCGGCTGGATGCCATCGCGCAATTCGAATCCCCCTGGGAGGTTGAGCCCGCTCCCATCCCCATGCGCATCCTGGACCTCTCGCCGGATACTGACCCGGGCATCTGCCCGCCGCGCAGGCTGTGGGTCAGCTACGGCAAGGTGCGCTACCCGCTCAACCTGGAACCTGCACGGGCCTTCGATATCGCCATGGCAGGCATATTCCAGAAAGTGGACCCGGACCTGGTGCTGACCGATTTCGGCGACAGCTGGATCTTCAAAACCCTCAAGCTCAACCCCAACCGCGACATCACGCGCGAGGTACAGGTCCGCAAGGCAAAGAGCCATTTCTCCTACGGGCAGATGCTCTTCCGCGATACACAGGTACACCTGTATGGACGCTGGCACATCGACCGGCACAACGCCCTGATGTTCAAAGAGTACGGGCTGGACGGGGTGATCGAGGAGGCGCGCGTCACCTGCCTGGGCGTACAGGACGCAGCCCGCAAATCGCCCGGCGCCGGCATCACCGCCATGCAGCAGCTGACTGCCCTGCGGAACGGGATACTGGTGCCCGTCTCCAAGCAGCAGGCCGAGGATTTCAAGACCCTGGATCAGATGGTGGCAGCCGACAAGGGCGGGATGATCTATCAGCCGCTCATCGGTGTCTTCGAAGATGTGGCGCAGATCGACTTTGCCTCCATGTACCCGTCCATCATGGTCAACTTCAACATCTCGCCCGAAACGACCGGTAAAACCGGTCAGCCCGAAGGTCTCATCCCCAAAACCCTGCGCCCGCTGCTGGAAAAAAGGCTGGCTCTCAAACGCATGTACTCCGGCCTGCACCCGCGTGACTGCCGTGTCTCTTCATTGAAGAACCGCTCAGCCGCGCTCAAATGGCTGCTGGTTGTGTGCTACGGCTACCTGGGGTTTCACAAAGCCAAGTTCGGCAAGATCGAATCCTACGAATCTGTCACCAGCCTCAGCCGCGACCTGCTGCTGAGGGCCAAAGACACCGCCGAAGACATGGGCTTCGAAGTCCTGCACATGTACATCGACTGCCTGTTCGTGCGCAAGCCGGGCTGCAAAACCAAAGACGATTTCCAGCCGCTGCTGGACGCCATCACGGACAGCACCGGCATATCCATCGTCAGCGACGGCATCTACCGCTGGGTGGCCTTCCTCGCCTCCCGGCGCGATCAACGTGTGGCAGTCCCCAACTGCTACTTCGGCGTCTTCCATGATAATGAGATCAAGGTGCGCGGGATCGCCATGCGCCGGCATGATACCCCCGCCTGGGTTTTCCAGGTTCAAAAAGCCGTGCTGGACTGCCTTTCAAAAGCCGGCACGCTGGAAGAGGCCCGGCAGTACCTGCCGGAAGCCTTCAGCCTGGTGACGCGTGCCAAACGCAGCCTGCGGGCCGGCAGGACACCCCCTGAAGACCTGCTGGTGAGTTTGCGCCTCAGCCGGCCGGTGGAACAGTACAAAGCCTCCTCCCCCGCCGCCAGCGCTGCCCGTCAGCTGCAGGATGCGGGCCGTACCCCTTCCGCCGGGCAGCTGATACACCTGGTGCACACCATCGGCAAGCCGGGGGTGTGGG
>CAZBRI010000271.1:0-4742 GCA_964494055.1 uncultured Anaerolinea sp. | reverse complement strand
GCAGTTTTGCCGTTGGGAACAACCACTGTTGTGACTGATCCGCATGAGATCGGGAATGTAATGGGTCTGCGCGGGATTCGCTATATGCTCGAGGCTACAAAGAATCTGCCGTTACGGGTTTATTTCCAGGTGCCATCGAGTGTACCTTCAGTTACCGGGGTGGAGACTGCAGGAGCTGTCTTCGGCAGTGCGGAAGTATCAGAAATGCTGGGGTGGGACAGGGTAATAGGACTGGCGGAAGTGATGGATTACATGGGTGTAATCAATCTATCCGAACGCATGCAGCAAATACTGGGAGCGGCATTAAGTGCAAATAAGGTGATCAGCGGCCACTGCCCGGGTTTGCGCGGACGAGACCTGGCAGCATACCTTACTGCAGGAGCAAACTCAGATCACGAAGGGATGGATCCGGCAGAATTAATGGAGAAACTTCGCCTGGGTATGTACGTTGAAGGACGCGTATCCAGTTTTAATGAAAGCATGACCAGCCTGGGAACAATATTTAAGCAGCCTGGTTCTTTGCCGCCCAACCTGGTTTTGTGTACTGATGATATCTATCCGGATGATCTGCTGCGAAGCGGGCACATGGATCAGGTTTTGAGAACAGGGATCAAAGCAGGTATTCCGGCAGTTGACCTGATTCGTGCGGCTACATGGAACGGTGCACAAAGACACAGGTTGTATCAGGCGGGTGCGATCATTCCAGGAAATTGGGCTGATATTGTGCTTGTAAACGATCTGAACAATTTTAAAGCAGATGAGGTGTTTTGCAGGGGAAAACTGCAGGCAGCGGCGGGAAAAATGCTGATCCTGGACGATACAAGGGACGTATCCATCAATATTCCCCCGGAAAGGCAGGTTGAAGCGGAAAATACCATTCACCTGAAACACCTTCCAAAAGTGGAAGATTTTAATATCCCTGCCCGTCCCGGGAAATCAATTGAACAACTGCAGGTCATGAATATCAATCCAAATTTACGCCGAAATTTATTGGTACGATCATACCCGGTAGTGGATGGCAGGCTGGATATCACAAATGACAGAGATGTCTGCATGGTTTCAATTCTTGAACGGCATCTCTCGACTGGAAATCACAGCCGTTTCCTGGTGAGTGGTTTGGGGTGTATTTACGGGGCAGCAGCAACAACCGTCTCGCACGATTGTCATAATTTACTTGTAATCGGACGGGATGCTGCAGATATGGCGCTGGCGGTCAGAACCCTGGCGGAATGCGGCGGAGGCATATGCAGCGTTTTTGACGGTAAAGTGCAGGCACTGCTGCCTTTGCCTGTTGCCGGCCTGATGAGTACTGGAAATGTGAATGAGACTGCAGAACTATTACATAAATTAAATTTTGCACTTAAGCAGCAGGGTGTTTTGCAAGAACGTCCCCTGACCGGGCTTTTATCCCTGGCACTGCCCGTGATCCCTGAATATGGATTAACAGATCTCGGATTGGTCAATGTCAATACCCAGGCATTAATGCCCATTTATACAGATGATTAGGACGAGATATTTGTAAATGGCTGATTACGATCGTTTACTGCGCACTGCCATTGGTGAAGAACCTGCTGATTTGCTGATCAGATCCATAAACCTGATCAATACAGCAACCAGGGATATTTATCCTGCGACGATCGGGATTTGTGAAGATACGATCGCATTCGTTCTGGATGAATCAAATGGAAAAATAGCCGAAGGAATAAATATTACCGCTTCAGCACGGCAGGTAATAGACGGTAAGGACCTGTGGGCTTCGCCGGGGCTGATCGATAGTCATATGCATATTGAGAGTACACATCTCACCCCTGAGTATTTTGCAGCTGCGGTCGTGCCGCTGGGCATTACAACCGTGGCCCAGGACCCGCATGAGATCGCTAATGTCCTTGGGAAAGAGGGTGTTGAGTATATGCAGGCAGCCTCCAGGGGTTTGCCTCTGCGGGTGCTGACTTTTGTTCCGACCTGTGTGCCGGCTGTCCCTGGTCTGGAAACCTCGGGAGCTGTGTTTGGAGCAGAAGAAGTCAGTGCATTGTTGGACGAGAGCAGAGCTGTGCCGGATCAGCAGGGAAGTTATGAGACGATTGGCCTGGCAGAAGTGATGGATTATTGGGGCGTCGTTCGAAGGTCACCCAGAATCAGCGAAATAGTGAAAGCTGGACGTGAGCGGGGAACGATCCTGACCGGTCATATCTGGATACAGGGTGAGCGTGAACTGAACACCTACCTGGCCGCCGGCATAGATTCAGATCATGAAATGCTGACAGCAGAAGGAATATTGGCACGTTGTCATCTCGGGATGACTGTTGAGATCTGCTGTGCACGTCACCGGGATAATATTGAAGCAGCTGTTGAAAGCTGGAAGCAGCGCGGGCATATCGAAAACATCGTCTTTGTGACTGATGATGTGCCGCCGCATGAATTAGTGAAAGAAGGTCACCTGGACCGGGGTGTCAGGCGGGCTATTCAGCTGGGAATGTCCCCGGTGGATGCGCTGCGTGCAGCTACTTTTACACCGGCACGCCGCCTGAGAAGAAACGATCTGGGGTTAATCGCTCCAGGGCGAAAAGCAGATATTTTGATCATTTCGGATTTGGAGCAATTCATAGTCAGAACAGTCATCACAGCCGGTAAAGTAGCGGCTGAAAATGGCGTTATGCTGGATGTTCTCCAGCCTGTTATAAAAATTCCTAAAGCTGCTGCATCTTCGGTTCATCTGAGAAGTTTTGAATCAACGGATTTTGTACTTTTATCTTCAGGAACATCAATCCAGGCCAGTGTTCTAACACAACGTGCCCGAGGTCCTCTGCAATATGTAACCTTAAAATACAATACCGGTGATTCGCAAAATAATATCAAAGGCGTGGATTTATTCACAGGGGTTAACGGCACCCAGGGAAATTTAACAGGTGTGGTTGATTGGCAGAGTCACCCTGATCTGGCACTTGTTTCAGTCTGGCACAGGCATGGTTTGAATAACAATCGTTCTTATTGTTTGATCTCCGGTACGGGCCTTTCGGATGGGGCAATCGCATCAACTTATGCACATGATAGTCACAACCTGGTGATCATTGGGCGGAACCCGCTGGATATGGCAGCAGCAGCGAATGCCTTGCTTGAAAGTGGCGGCGGATATGCGGCGGTTTCAGGCGGAAAATTACTGGCACTGGCAGCACTTCCGGCGGCAGGTTTGTTAGCAGCAACTGATGTAAAATCTTTGGCAGCGGATTTTGAATTATTTATAAAGGCAGCTGCGAGTTTAGGTGTTGTGGAAAACCCGCTGGGTTTGATCACATCCCTGCCGCTGCCGGTTGTGCCTGCTTTCCGGCCGACAGATATGGGATTGGTGGATGTTGAAAAGCAGGAGTTTGTTCCGGCTTTCAAAATGTGTTAATGAAAAACTGATTTTAATAAACCGAGGTTGATCATGTCTACAAAACAAAAAGTGATGATCGTTGGAAGTTATAACACTGACCTTGCTGTCCGAACTCCGCATATTCCAGTCGGGGGTGAAACCATCATGGGCAGCGGATTTGTAATCGGTCCGGGCGGGAAGGGAGCCAACCAGGCAGTAGCGGCAGCCAGGCTTGGAGCTGATACCAGTATGCTCGTAAAACTCGGCAAAGATATTTTTGGCGACCAGGCTGCTGCCAACCTTGTCAAGGAAGGTGTAAGGTCAGAAAATTTACTGCGCAGTACGGAAGAACCGACCGGTGCTGCATTTATCATCGTTGACCAAAATGGCGAGAACATAATCGTGGTTGCCGGCGGGGCTAATAACTCGCTATCCGTGGATGATGTTGAAAAAGCCCGGCCGCAGATTCAACAGGCAAAAGTGCTGCTGCTGCAGCTGGAGGTCCCCCTGGAAACCGTTACACGGGCAGTTGAAATAGCTCATTCAGCCGGTGTAAAAGTTATCTTGAATCCGGCACCCGGAAGGAATCTGGACGCCAATTTGCTGGCAATGGTGGATGTTCTCACTCCCAATGAAACTGAAGCACAGATCATTACCGGTATGCCGGTTGTAAGTGTACAACAGGCGGAAGCGGCTGGAAAAAAGTTAATCAGTCAGGGAGTTGGTGTGGTGGTGATCACCATGGGCGGCAAAGGATCCCTGGTCGTCAGCAAGGATATTGTGAAGCATATGCCTGGTTACCCGGTGACAGTGGTTGATACAACCGGTGCCGGGGATGCCTTTAGCGGGGCGCTGGCGGTTGCATTATCAGAAGATTTGCAGCTTGAAGATGCAGTCAAGTTCGCCACAGCAGCAGCAGCTTTGCAGGTAACCCGTTTCGGGACCGCACCTGCCATGCCCTACAGGCAGGAAGTGGTTGATTTTTTGGAAAAATAAATTAACAGGAAATCTCGATTGAATTCCTGGTCAGGCTATGGTTTCAACAGACATAACCTGCGGAGAAAAAAATTGAAAACAAAACCTGATCCAACTGTTCGATCAGCCTCAAAAGAACAGAAGGGTCTTACCGGAAAATTGAGCAGCATCATGCCGTATCACACTGCCCGCTGGGTCAATTATGCGCTCCAGTTGTTGCTGTGCTTGTTATTGAGTATATTGATCGGGTCAGTGTTGGTATTGATTTCCGGTGAAAATCCCCTGGCTGTCTATACCGGGCTGATCGAGCAGGCATTTTTTACCCCGCTCGGTATTATGATCGCTGTGCAGCGGGCGACTCCGCTCAAGATCGGAAGAGCGTCGTGTAGGGAAAGAGTGTTCAGAGCCGTGTAGA
>CAZBRI010000270.1:0-4746 GCA_964494055.1 uncultured Anaerolinea sp. | reverse complement strand
ATTATTCCCGGCTCATTCGGGCTGATCATGACAATGCCATGAGCTCCCTGGATGCGGGTAAATGTTTTCCTGGCTGCCTCATTGAGAGATAATCCGGCTGCCTGAAATTTTTCGACAAGATGAACAATTGTTTCCGTATCTGTTTCAGAGTTAAATTGAGTGCCTTCTGAACTCAGTTCATCCTTAAGTTCCAGGAAATTTTCGACTATTCCGTTATGTACGACAACCACTTTACCGGCATTTCCCAAATGGGGGTGTGCGTTTCTAACAGACGGCGCGCCATGGGTTGCCCAGCGTGTATGTCCAATCCCCGGCGCACCGGTAATTGGCTGGTCTTTAACCAGGAGCTCTAAATTATTTAACTTACCGGCTGTCCTACGAATTTCAATATGATCATGATCGATGACTGCTATTCCTGCCGAGTCGTAACCGCGATATTCTAATTTTTTTAATCCGTTCAAAATAATCGGTGCCGCATCGCGCGGACCGATATATGCAACAATTCCACACATAAAGCTTCCTCCAAGAATTAATTATCTGTTTATGAAATATAAACATGAATGAGCCATTCGGGTAATTTTGTTCGAGAGATTACTCAGTCGACATTGTTTACCTGATTTAACCTGGGGGAAAATGATCGGGATTGGCCATCCCGGAGGGCTTCCGCTGATCTTTCGATTTTCCTTGAAATTTTTGTCTCTCAAGTTATCCTCATTTTGCAATGAAGAACCCTCTGCCTCGTCATCCCAAAAATAAAGGGACCTGCCTGGATTTAAATTCCAGAAATTTGCGCTTTTTTCCCTTTTAAAATACACAACCTCCTAAAAAAAATTATAACCTAAAAAAAGACAGCCGGTTAATTATCAGGCTGTCTTTTGAAAATATATTTGGTTTATGGTGTAGGTGTGAATGTTTTCAAGCAGTCAATACACCCAGGCGGTGTCCAGGTCGGAGTAGACGTTCTGCTTGGGGCTGGTGTGTATGTTCTCGTTGGCAGGACGGGTGTTAAAGTAAAGGTACTGGTAGGTGTTGCCGTAAATGTTGCAGTAGCAGTTTTGGTACTAGTTGAAGTAGGTGTGAAAGTCCTGGTTGCTGTAGGTGGAATAGGTGTATTGGTAGGTGTTCTTGTTATTGTGGGCGTGAATGTAATTGTACTTGTTGGTGTAGGTGTAGACGTCGCCGTTTTCGTAGGTGTCAGTGTTACAGTAGGTGTCATGGTTTGAGTTTTAGTTGGAGTACGAGTCACGGTTGAAGTTTTCGTTGGAGTTAAAGTACGGGTTGAGGTTAGAGAAGGTGTAAATGTAATGGTTGGCGTCAAGGTCTTTGTTGGGGTGAGTGTAATCGTAGGTGTTAAGGTTATTGTCGGGGTGCGTGTAATGGTTGGAGTCAATGTGATTGTAGCAGTTTTAGTTGGCGTTCGAGTATTTGTTGGCGTGCGGGTATTAGTAGGCGTATTGGTAATGGTCCTTGTGCTGGTAACTGTTTTAGTCAAAGTCATTGTTGGTGTCAATGTAATAGTTCTTGTTGGGGTGATTGTTGGTGTTAATGTAATCGTCGGAGATAGAGTTGTCGTTGGAGTTAATGTGGTTGTTGATGTTAATAATATGCCGGCGGTGGGAATTAAATTTACTTGAGGAATAACCGAATATGTGGAAGGAAGAGTGTAATTCCATAAGAGCTGTGCAGTGGAAGATCCGGAAGCGTCTGCCCAATATTCCAGAACAATGTCATATTGAGTACAAGCGGTCATTGAAAAATTGCCGCTTGTTGCCGTTCCTGCCGAGCCCCAATTACTGATTACAGCTGAGCCATTGACGGTCAATGCGGCGCCGCCATCAGAGATCACTCTAAATTTCAAGTTTGCTGAAGTGAGCGCCATGATTTTACCGCTCCAGCGTACCGCATAATACTTGTTCGGCCCGCTGGTGTATGGTATGCCTGAACCCCAGGCAAAATCAATCGTCGGGTCGACCCGGGAGGTGCCAAGTGAAAGGGTTGTCAGACCGCCCTGGGATGGCTGAACGGGAGAACTCTGGGCATTTTGTGACCATAGATAATAATCACCGCGCAAACCAGTGCCAGCGACAGAACATACAATGGTTGGAGTAATGGTTGTAGTTAGCGTGGGTGACGGGGTAACATCTGGTGTCAATGTTGTTGTACCCGTTACTGTCGGTGTTTCTGTAATGGTCGGGATATCTGTGATGGTCGGGGTGGGGGTTTCAGTTGCAGGCGGGGAAGTAAAAGTCGGCTGAAGAATTGGACCGGGAACCGAGATTGTCCTTGCTATGCGGAACCGTTCCACAATGCCTTCCCGAATGGAAGTGAGGTGATAATATTCCCAGGCAGAATTGATAAAAGGTGTGAGAAATGGATGATTAAAATCTACGCCAACGATAACACGGTCGCCTGGTCCGCCGGCATCTTCTGCCATTGAACCATCTGAAACTAACATACACTTTCCGTATGCACCCTCACTGATATCACCCATTTTAGGAAAGTTATACTGGTAATCCGGTCCATCAGATGGATCGCTGGCATCACGTGTAGAACAAACTGTTATATTTATATACCCTTTTTTCGTGAAATCAAGCCATGGTACTAAGGTTGAATCTTTGAAAATAAAGTAGCTGGCAAATTTTTCTGCTTCATCATAAGTGGATTTTAAACGAGCATAGTCTATTTCTTTGTTTTTATTGGTTCCTTCAAAACAATTACCTTCCCCGTCTCCGCCGTTAGCAGGGAGATCAGCGTTAAGGGAATCATCCGCGCAGTATTTAACTTTGTCATATTGGCCGGTTGCCGCATAACGAACTGCCTGCCTGGCTATGTTTTGAACAGAAAGCCATGCGCTGAATAATAAAGCAAAATCAATGATACCGAAAACAATGATTAAAAAAATCGGAAATGCAAGCGCAAATTCAACAGCAGCCTGGGATTTTTTCCCCCGGTGAAAAAAAGATATTGATTTTTCAGGCGCATTTTTTTCCATAATTTTCTCGGTTTACTTAATGAATGAATAAAGAATTATTTGATCAACCGTGTTGCTATTTTATTTGCTATGGTTAAAAAGATTTTCTGTAAGTTTTCAGGGGTTGCCTGATAGTATGATGTTGTTAGGCCTTTTTCAGCGATGTAATTCAGTAACGGCGGGCTGACATTTCCGAGGCCGATCGAGAAAATAAGTGAACCAACGTAATCAGGATTTGCCAGCGTATCAGCCCAGTCCCTGGCATAATCATCTGTATCATATTGAGCATTGCCAAAGGCATGCCTGGTATTCGGGTCACCGTCATTACATTTACCCGAGTCAGGATTAATTAAATTATCAGGACAAATCGGTCTTGGAGGGTCGTGATCATCGTAACCCGCATTCGGTGTTCCATCTGTCAGAAGGATTGTAACCAGAAGTGATTCTTCCCTGGATTCAGTATTGAAAATACTGGCAGCCCACCACAAACCACGGCCGATATTTGTGGATCCGCATTTGCCATCGGTAAAATTGTCGGGGGTACCGTAAAGAAAATTATTCCAACGTCCGTAACAGTCGATAGTATAAAATCCATCGCCGGTGTTCAAAAATCGGCATGGAGGTTCATTAACATCCGGAAGCGGCCGGTCACCAGGGGGAACAGCTCCGTAACGGTATGCGCATGCGTGGCCTTTCAGCGCGACTTTCGTCCATACTCCGCCGATATCCTGGTATTCATAATATTGGTCGGGCTGCCTGGTTTCTGAACTTTGCCCAGCACGAAAACCATCGTACATCCACAAACCGCGTATGGCAGTTCTGATTTGATCCTGATCACTGGAAAAGTAAACTGGCGCATCAACAGTACCAAAATTTACTGGATAAGCCTCATTATCAAACACGACGATTGCAACCCTGTCATAACCTGGGTCCATAAATTCATTCACAAAGCTCAGTGCAGCTGCTTTCACCTCGGGAAACGGATGACAATCCCCAGTCCATAAGCTGGGTGCACTGCCATCAGGTGTATTTGCCGGGTGAGCATCATTGCAAACTGCAGGATCCCGGTTAATTGTGCCATAGCCGTATTCGGTGACAAGATCAGGTTTGTAAACACCCATTGATTCGGAACGATCGATAACCAGAACAACATCAATCGTGGCTGCCTCAGAAATGGTTGTGACCTCGATGGGTACACTGCTGAGACCGATGACAGATAAGAAAAATAAAGGTACATTTTCCCTGGCTGTCACCCGGACAAATTTTCGGGCGGGAGTGGTACATAATACCGGGTCGCCTGGGGCGGTATCGCAGGTATCTACCGATGCGGCAAGTGTTTCAGAATCCGGAATACCGTTTAGAATTAAAAATTCCCTGGCAGCTGCTTGAAGGGTATCCGCGGTAACGTTCTTTTTATACTGCATGGTTGCGCTCAAGCCAGCAGCATCTACAGCCCGGCGAAGTCTAGAATAACTTACATATACATAGCCTGTATCAACCGCGAGACCGATGATCGCGACAAGACCAATAAAAATCAGTGCCATAATCACAAGGATCTGACCGTGCTGTTGTTTTTTTATATTTCCAACGAATTTTTTCATAATATTTTTGTCAGGGTGTTGGCTGAGGTGTCGGAGTTGGTTCAGCTGAAGACAATGGCATAATTGAATACGCATGTAGGGGAATAACGAAATCTCCCGAGCCAAAATTAAAGAATTGTAAAATCTGATGGTAATTATAAAAAACTTCCACCAATATTAAACCGGTATTAGGTG
>CAZBRI010000269.1:0-4752 GCA_964494055.1 uncultured Anaerolinea sp. | reverse complement strand
CAGCGGGTCTGATTTAAGATCATGCAGTACCTGCCATCCATCAGCACCCGGCAGTACGATATCCAGCAAGACAGCATCGGGATGCTGCTCCCGGGCCATGATAATCCCCTGTTCACCGCTTTTGGCACCGCTGATCGAAAAAGCCTGCGGATCCAGGTTTTCCTGCAGCAGGTAAACCGCATCCGGATCATCATCGATCACGAGCAGGTGTTTCTTTGAACCCTGCATTTCCTGCACCTGTGACTCGTTATCCGCAGCAGAAGATTCAGGGGATTTTTCTGTTAAAAACGGTTCAGACGGCCGGTTTGCAAAATGTATGGGCACACCAAGAGAGAAGGTTGAGCCTTTTCCAAGCTCACTTTCAACTGTCAGCTCACCGCCAAGCAGGTGAGCGAGATTGCGGCTGATGGACAATCCCAGGCCTGTCCCGCCGTATTCACGGGTTGTTGAGGAATCAGCCTGCTGAAATTCTTTAAAGACACGGGCCATGGCTTCCGGGCTGATGCCGATACCGGTATCAGAAACTGAAATAAGCAGCTTCTCCCCTTCCTGCCGTGCAGAAAGCAGGATCCTTCCCTGGTGTGTAAATTTGGCAGCATTACTCAACAGGTTGAGAATGATCTGCCTGAGCTTATCCTGATCCGAATAAATCGTATTGATCGACTCATCCACCTGTTGTTCAAGGATCACACCCGGCCTGAGAAGCGGCTGACTGGTATTCACGCATTGATCGATAAGCGCTCCAAGGCGGAAATTAGCCGCCAGAACATCCATACGGCCGGCTTCGATCTTGGCGATATCCAAAACTGTGTTGATCAGGTTTAGCAGGTGTTCGGCGCTGACCAGCACTTTATCAAGGTTATCCAGCTGCTTTTCGGGCAGTATCCCTTCGGCTTTGCGGCGCACAATCCGGGAAAAACCGATGATGGCATTGAGCGGAGTACGCAGCTCGTGACTCATGTTGGCCAGGAAAGCGCTTTTTGCCTGGTTTGCCTGTTCAGCTGAAATGCGGGCTTCACGCGCCTGATCAAATAAGTGCGAATTGTTCAGAGCGGTCCCCACGTTGGCAGCCAGGGTACTGAGCAGATTTTCATGGCTGGAATTGAAAACATCATTCAAACCTGTGCTCTGAACACTGATCACACCGACAGGCTTCCCGCCGACCAGGATGGGAACACCCAGGTACGAGCGTGCCATCTTGCCCAGCGCAGAGCCTCCAATATCCAGTATCTGCCGATCCTTTGTCTGGTTGATCAAAATCGACTTGCCGTGCTTGATTATCCGTCCAGTAAGACCTGTGCCAGGGAGGATCGGGAAAAATACATCGCCAAAAGTATAGGGGAAGGTGATTTGATTCGCTTTTTCATCCAGCAAAGCGACATACACAATATCGGCATGGAAGAGATTGCGAGTCTGTTCACCCACCAATTGGATCAGCGGCTCGAGACCCAGCTCAGCAGCCAGCTGACGGGAGACTGTATTAACAGTCGCAAGCTCCACCGCCCGCTGCTCGGTATCATCCAGCAGGCGCTGCGTTTCAGCAAACAGGCGGGCATTTTCCATGGCTATGCCCATGTTGGCGGAAAGAGTCTGAAGCAGGCGCAGATGATTCTCAGCGAAGGCATAAGGTTTCGCATCAGCCAGCGCAACAAGTCCCAGCACCTTATCATTCGCAATGATCGGTACACCCAGCCAGGATTGGCTGAAAAAGCCGTTTCCCTTGGCGATGATCTCAGGGGGGAAATAAGCCCCATTTGCAAGTTCAGCCTCCAGCGTATCCAGTTTCAGGGATGCTGCAGAAGTGATAACCTTTGAGGAAAGACCCGTCCCGAGCGGGAAAGGCTCAATGTAATCTATATACCCGCCTTCTTCCCGATCGTACTCAAACGGCACGCTGATCAATTTTGTGGACCGGTCTAAAAGCATGATAATGACAGAATCACAATCGAAAATTTTTCTGAGCTGGTCACCCACCAGGCGGGTCATGGTCTTAACATCCAGGGTTTTAACCATGGCTTCGCTCAAGTGATAGAGTATGGATAATTCATTGCTGCGCTGACGTTCGGCATCAAGTGCCCGCAGACGGGAAAGCGCGGTGGCAATATACCTCCCGACAAAGGATAGGATTTCGTCATCCTTATCGGAATAAACTTTTCCGCGGGCATAACTCTTTACAAAGATCGCTCCGATGATATTGGCTTCCCCTTTAAGCGGGGTGCCAATTCCATCCTCAAATAATGTGCCTTCCAGGCTGACCAGGTGATTGGCCAGCAGCCGGTTATATTCTTCCGAGCCATGCCGGATAGGTTCTCCTGCGCGGATCATGTAGCCTGTCAGACCGCGATGCTGATCGAGTGTCTGTGTGATTGGTGCCGGGTCCATTTCATCCACAAAATATGGAAACGTAACCAGGCCTGTCGCTTGATCAAACAGGGCGATGGAGAAGTTTTTTGCGTACATCAATTCACCAACGACCTGGTGAATTTGCAGGTAAAAATCTTTCAGCTCGAATGATGAAGCCGCCGCATCCGCTATTTTATAGAGGGCTGTTTGAACCTGGCTGCTGCGTTCGAGATCACGGGTTCGGGCTGAAATTTTTTCTTCCAGGTTGATATTTTGTATTTCAAGCTGATCGCGGGCTGCCTGGTACTCTCCCTGTGTTTTGCGTTCCTTCTTGATGAGATCCTGCTGGAAACGATAGAAAAGCACCAGCAGGAGCATGACGATCGTCAGCAGCATCATCGTATCGCTGCCTTCGGCCAGCCAATCTGTCATCAAAAGTGAGCTGCGATCGGTAAGTGTCGGCTGCAGGACATTGGTGTATTGCACTAGGAGCGAGAATGCCAGCATGGTAAACATGCCAAAAATGGACAATCCGATTCCAGATCCAATACCCAGCAGGATCAATGCGACGACCGGCAGGCTGAGGAGGTAAAGGCGTCCGCTTCCGCTCAGTCCTAAGGTGGAGAGGGTTGTAATACCGGTTGCATATGCAACTATCAGGATGCCCCAGGCACGTGCGCGATAATCAAGGTTTTGAAATACTGCCAGGCAAGCGAGGATGATGGTCAGGACGATGTAAACAATCACTCCCGGCCATTGGGAAGCATCGCTGATAGCATTCAGGATGGTAAATACTGTGCCGACGGCAGCCGCAAAAAATGCAAATGTGATGAAATAATTGAGGATCTTTACCCGCCACTGTTTAAGGACTAGCTCGGGGTCGGTTGAAATTTGCGTCATTTGACTGCCCCCGATAATTGACTAAAATCGAGACCGGATGGTAAATTACCGATAAAGATATTCAGATGAACTTGCATTCCCGCTTCTCCGCTTGGATAAAAAATTGATAAATAAACTCTGCAATAAAAATAAATTTTTACAGGCGAATCAAAAACAAAATTAACAATAAATATTTGTTAATTACTTTAAATACTATACACTTTTCATGGTATCAAGGTCAAGATGTAATTCTGTTCTCAAATCAAGATGAGAAATTTTTTAATTATTATTGAACTAATTGAATGTCGCTTTCAAGTCTGCCTATTTTTTAAAACCAGGAAGAAACTACCTAAGTATATGGCTGAATATAACCAGGTCAACGGTTCCAAAATAATTGGGATGAAACCTAATTGATGATAACGAAATATTGTATCAATTGAAATAACTGAAAAAAATAAATAACTGATAGAGGGAAGAAGAGCTCCGGAAAGTAGTGGGATGATCAAGTAGTGTGCATAAAAACCGGGTGCTAAAACCACAAAACCGAGAGATGAGATCAAAAAAGCTTCGTTTATACTATGATCGAATACATATTTTGATAAAAATGGCAGCAAAAGCATAACTATTCCAAAAATCGGAACAGTGTAATAAACAGGTAGTATTCTTGAAAATCCAAAAAGACCAATATCACCAGTGTGTCCAAAGACATTTTTAATAATTTGACTATATGCGGGCAAATACGGAATGAATGTGAACCCGAATGTAAACAGACTTAAGACAATCAACAAAATGCTTCGCCGTTTTGAATTCACCATGTAAACAAAAATCGTAAGAACATTAAATATCACTATTTGCTTAATGATTATTGCAAGTGTTCCCAGCAACCAAACAAGCACCAATGATGGTTTTCTTTGTTGAAGAAACATCAGGATGAGTATAGGAAATAAAGCCAACACTTCAAATTGCCCGTGATATCCAACAGTGAGTATTATCGCCGGATTTAATGCATAAAGCATTAAGGCTGCGATTGATCTTTTTGTAATTTTTTGAGTAATCAGATATATCAAGAGAGAATTAAATATATCAATTAAAGATAACGAACTGCGAAAATAAATGGATCAGGAAGATTGAAGAAAATGGCTATCTTGTCACAATAAAATAACCAGTACGACCAAAATGGTGAATAATTGTAGTAAGCAGTCTGACTATAAACATTGCCGCCATTTCTCATAATTTCAATCACCTTAAGATAACTCCCCATATCAAATGAGTTCGTAGAGAAATAAGAAAGCGATAATCGAAAAATTAATCCGATCACCATAATCATGATTGCCATCAGATTTTCTTTTTTTCTTAATAATTCTCCAAAATTCATTGGATGTTCACCTTTTAGCATAATTCATATTATTATACTTAAAAAGAATTAAATAATAAGGTAGAGTAATCAGTCGGTTGTTTTAATCGGGTTCGGATTCGAAGATCAATAGATCGGAAGAGCACACGTCTGAACTCCAGTCACCTGAAGCTATC
>CAZBRI010000268.1:0-4752 GCA_964494055.1 uncultured Anaerolinea sp. | reverse complement strand
AGAGACCCATCCGAACGCGGATGGGTCTCTTTTTGCATGTTCAGTTATGCTTTGACGATGCAGTCGACCGGGCAGACATCTTTGCAGCGCGGAGCGTCGTAATGTCCTTCGCATTCCACGCAGGTCTGTGCATTAATGACGTAAATGGTATCGCCTTCAGTGATGGATTCGGTTGGGCATTCTGGCAGGCAGGCGCCGCAGGAAATGCAGTCATCTAAAATTTTCATGGCCATGGTAATACGCTCCTGATGTGAATTTGAATTTTATTGATTTATAATTTTTAACATTCCGCTTGTCAAATGACAATTATCATTAATTCGGGTTATTTTATCACTATTTTTGTTACAAATTGATTGGAGTGTCCACTCCCTTGTTAGTGAGATCAAAGTTTTACACCGTTTTCCATGGATTTTCGTAAGTGTAAAAAATATAATCCTGAGAGACAGTTTTATAACCAAGGTTGTTCAACGAGCGCAAAATTTGTGCCCGGTGATCTGTCCCATGATTAACTACCTGCAGCAATACCTGCCACAGGATAAGATCCTTGTCCTCGCCTTCTTCAAAAGGCTTATTGAATAACATGTTATCCTGCAGTTTTTCCAGGAATGCACGCATATTCTGTTCAACGTTATCCCAGCAGGTGCGCAGGATTTTTCGGTCATCCATTCCATCCAGTTCGATGCCGGATTGGTCATTGCTGCCTTGAAGCCCTTTGAACCAGGTATCATCCACTTCAATCATGTGCACAACCTGGTTTCTGATTGATCCTTTTGAGTATTTATCAACAGCCAGGAATTGTTCCTGCGAAAGCAATGCTATATATTCATTCCAGAGCTTGCGATTTTCAGATATGTGATAATTATAAAAGTGTCTGAAGGCATCAGCATTCATGGCAAACTCCTGTTTGAGTTTTATCCCGGGAGAAAAAGCTTACTCTGCCAGGTCTATAAAACCGGGATGAGTAATTTAATTAACTCATCCCGGTTTTTGGTTTTACATCTATCTGTAAATTCAGGAGATTTACAGCTGATATATTTCGCCGTATTTTTGTTTGAGATATTGAATATAGGGCTGAATGGTCAGCGGGCTGCCGGTTGCGCGCTGCACCAGCTCAGGGGCGGTGAATTTCCGGCCATGTTTGTACAGGTTTTCCTTCAGCCAGCCGTGCAGGGTATCGAATTTTCCCTGCTTCATTTCGCCCGGAATGCCCGGGTGGGCTTTAAGCGCTGTGCTGTAGAATTGAGCGCTCAGAATGTTCCCCAGGGTGTATCCCTGGAATGCCCCGCCGATCAGGCCGCCGTACCAGTGAACATCCTGCATCACCCCGTCCTTATCATCTTTCGGCGTGATTCCAAAGTCATTATCAAAACGTTCATTCCAGGCTTCGGGAAGGTCGCGGATGGCAAGTGTGCCTTCCAGCATTTCAACTTCCAGGTCAAAGCGCAGCATGACGTGCAGGTTGTAGGTCACTTCGTCTGCATCTGTGCGGATCAGTGAGCGTTCCACTTTATTGACGCCGCGGTAGAACTGGTCCAGGCTGATGTTTTTGAGCTGTGACGGGAATTCTGCCTGCAGTGACGGGTAGAAACACTCCCAGAACTCATGGCTGCGGCCGACGATGTTCTCCCAGGTTCGGGATTGGCTCTCATGGATACCGGAAGACGTTCCGCCGCCCAGCGGGGTGCCTTCGTAGATCATGTCGATACCCTGTTCATACATGGCATGACCGGACTCGTGGATATTGCTGAAGAGGGTTTCACCCAGGTAATCTTCTGCCACACGGGTTGTGATGCGCACATCCCCAAGTGAGAACTTGGTCATGAATGGGTGATGGGTCTTGTCGATACGGCCGCGGTTGAAGTCGTAACCCAGCTTGCGGATCACGCTTTCAGCAAATTTTAGCTGCTGTGCTTCAGGGTAATGCACATGCAGGAAGGAAGAGTCTGCAGCTGCCTGGGAGGTGATGGCTTTTACGATTGGTACCAGCTGTTCACGCAGCTCCAGGAAGAGTTTCCGGATGCTGGAGGCTTTCATGCCGTAGTCTGACATATCGATCAGCGGGTCAGCGATATGTTCATAACCAGGGAAGTAATCTGCAAATTTGCGGCTGTAATCCAGTGTTTTTTCAAGGTTGGACTGAACACGACGGAAATCATTCGCCGGACGCGCTTCGGACCAGGTCTGATAGGCATCCGAGATATGTGTGTACATCTCACCCAGGAATTGCGGGGGAACCTTTGTGGCACGTTCATAATCCAGGCGGGTAACGCGTACCAGGCTGGCGTCATCGGATTCATACGGCAGGCTTTCGGCATATTTCTGAAGGTCGTCCAGCAATTTACCAACGGCCGGATCAATAAATTTTTCCTGGGAGATCTTAGCCAGGGTTGCCATCTGTCGTCCGCGGGCTTCCGCACCGCCGGCGGGCATGTAGGTCAGCTGATCCCAGTTCAACAGGGCTCCTGCCATTTCGATGTCATTGATTTCCAGCAGACGGGATTTCAGTTCTTCAAGTTTCTTTTCTATTTCTGCCATAAGGGTTCTCCTTGGAATAATAATAAAAGGTCAACTTCATTTTACCTGAAAAGCGAAAGGGGCGGCCTTCGCGGCCGCCCCTGCTGTGTTAATTCTTTTACTGCAAGTTTTATCCGAGCTGTGCTCTAATCTTGCTGGATGTTTCTTTGTAACCGGCAAGTTTCTCCCTTTCCTTCTGCACCACGGCTGCCGGTGCCTTGTTGGCAAAATCGCTGCCAAGCAGTTTTTCAAGGCGTTCGATGTGCTGTTCAGCTTCTGCCAGGTCCTTATTCAGGCGGGCCTGCTCTTCAACCGGGTCCACGAAATCGGCCAGCGGCAGGTAGATCTCCACCTGTCCAGCCACCAGGGCGATCTGCCCATCGGGTTTGGTGTTCAGCTGTTCCCGGATAACCAGTTTGGCGGGGTCAAGCCCGGCCAGGGCAGAAACCACGCTGGCTTCCTGTTTGAGCAGCCCGCTGGCATCCACCAGTATGGCGGAGAGTTTCAGCCCGGGCTTGACGTTTTTCTCAGCCCGCAGGTTGCGGATGGCGCGGGTCACATCCTGCACTGTTTCAAAGCTGCTGATCTTGCCAGCTTCCCAGCCTTCAGCGGCTCTGGCTTCCGGCCAGTGTGCCATCATCAGCACTTCCGGCCAAGCCTTTATCATCTCAGCCATGTTGGAGTCACTCGTTGCTTTACGCAGGTGTCCCCAGATCTCTTCTGTTACGAAAGGGGTGAATGGGTGAAGCAGCCTGAGGGCTGTATCAAAGACCCGCAGCAGGGTTTCTGCTGTCAGGTAAGCGCGTGCGCCGCCCTGCTGCAGTTGATTCTTGGCAATCTCAAGGTACCAGTCTGCAAAGTCACTCCACAGGAAGTCATAGATCATCTGACCGGCCTGCCCGTACTGGAAGGTCTGGAAAAGCCGTTCCACGTCACCAGCCAGGTTCTGCAGGCGGGCCCATATCCAGGAATCTGCCAGGGTCCAGTCTACTTTTTCAGCCGGTTTGGCTTCCTGTGCAGTTACGGCATTGATCACGAAACGGCCGGCATTCCACAGCTTGTTGGCGAAATTGCGGTTGGATTCCACCTTTTTCAAGCTCAGGTTGGAATCCTTGCCGGGGGTCGAGCCCACCAGAAGTGTAAAGCGCAGCGCATCGGTACCCAGCTCATCCATTACGGTCAGCGGATCGATCACATTGCCCTTGGTTTTGGACATCTTCTGACCGTGTTCATCGCGGATCAGTCCGTGCAGGTAAACGGTATTAAATGGCGCTTGTTCGGTGAATTCCAGCCCGCTCATGATCATGCGCGCCACCCAGAAGAACAGGATGTCGTAACCGGTTTCCATATAACTTGTCGGGTAGAAATATTTCAGGTCCGGGGTCTTATCCGGCCAGCCCAGCGTGGAGAACGGCCATAAGCCGGAGGAAAACCAGGTATCCAGAACGTCCGGGTCCTGCTCAATATGACTGGACCCGCAGTGAATGCAGCTGACAGGGTCCTGACGTGTGCAGGTTTCTTTTCCGCAGTCGGTGCAGTACCAAACCGGGATGCGGTGCCCCCACCACAGCTGCCGGCTGATACACCAGTCGGTGATGTTATCCAGCCAGTTGAAATATACCTTTTCGAAGTGATCCGGCACGATGCGGATATCGCCATTCTTGACCGCGGCCAGGCCTTTTTCAGCCTGTTCCTGGATGCGCACAAACCACTGCGTGGAGATCATGGGTTCGATGATCTCGCCGCCGCGCTGGGAGCGCGGGACATTCAGTGTGTAGGGTTCTTCCTTGATCACCAGGTCAGCGGCCTTCATGTCTGCCCACAGCTTCTTACGGCAGTCAAAGCGGTCCAGGCCGGCATATGCTCCGCCCACCTCGGTTACTTTCGCGGCGCGGTCCAGCATGGAAAGCACAGGCAGCCCGTGCCGTTCGCCGATCTCGTAGTCATTCGGGTCGTGCCCGGGGGTAATCTTGAGTGCACCGGTGCCGAATTCGCGTGTCACATATTCATCCGCGATGACCGGTATTTCCCGTCCCATGATCGGCACGATCACCTTACGCCCGATGTATTTCTGATAGCGCTCATCTTCGGGGTGCACTGCCACAGCGGTATCGCCCAGGATGGTCTCGGGGCGGGTGGTTGCAACCGGGATGAATTCGCCTTCTGCGATGCCGTCACCGGCTTTGAGCATGTATTTGAAGAAGTACAGGGTGCCGGGTTCTTCGGAGTATTCCACTT
>CAZBRI010000267.1:0-4758 GCA_964494055.1 uncultured Anaerolinea sp. | reverse complement strand
GTACTTCCAGGCATTTTCCAGCAGGTTGGTCATGGCGATCTCGATCAGCGGCAGGTCAGCCTCAACTAACAGCCCGGAGTGAATGTTCCATGCGGCCTTCCTCCCCGGCTGTGAATCAGTCAAACGCCGGGCGATCTGCGATGTGACCGCAGACAGGTCAATTTCCTGCCGGATCAGCTCTTTACCGGTCACCTGCGATAGGTGCAGCATATCATTGATCAGCGTCTGCATGCGCTTAGTCTCACTGCGCACCCGGCCCAAGTATTCACGGCCCTGATCATCCAAAATCAGCGTGTACTCTTCCTCCAGAGCCTTGCTCCAGCCGTCTATCCCCCTCAGGGGTGCACGCAGGTCATGTGAAACGGAATAAGAGAAAGCCTCCAGCTCACGGTTGGCTGCCTGCAGCTGCAGTGTACGCTCCATCACCCGCTGCTCCAGTTCCTGGTTGAGCTGCAAAATCTCATCCTCGGCAGCTTTTCGGCTGCTGATATCCTGGATGGTTCCGATCAGCTTCAATGGATTTCCCTGTTCATCCATGGTTAGTTTCCCCAGGCCCCAGACCCACAGCACTTCACCAGAATTGGAATGGAGCACACGGTATTCCATATTAAACGGCAGATGCTTTCCAAGGACTTCCGTATAAATATAATCTGTCATGGTCTTCTGGTCTTCCGGGTGAATCAGGTCAAGCCAGGAGGCGATCGTTTTTTCTCCCTTAATCGTCATACCCAGGATTTCATCCAGGGTATCAGACGATTCCCAGGTACCTTTCTGAATATCCAGGGCATAAGAACCGATTTTGCCAACGCGCTGAGATTCCTGCAGCCAGAATTGGTTCTCCCGCAGGGATTCTTCTGTGCTGGCACGTTCCTGCAATTCCTTGTTCCTTGAAGAAAAGAGCTGGGCGTTGATGATGGCGATGGAAGCCAGGCGTGAAAATTGTTCCAGGAGGGCTAATTCCTCCATCCCAAAACTACGGGAGGATTCCGGGGAGTAAGAGACACCCAAAATACCAATCACCCGGCCGTCATGTTTGAGTGGAACGCCTGCCAGGCCCTTCATTTTTCCCATCTCAAAATTCTTTACACGGCCTTCCCATGCATCATAATCTTCCACAACAAACGGGCTGCCTGTTTTCCAGACAATCCCGGTCACGCCTTCGCCATAGACGGGGGGAAATTTGTTCATGGCACTCAAACCGCCCTGCCAGACTTGCGGCTTTGAATCCAGGAATTGCTCATCCACGATATCCAGGAAGCCTGAATCTGTACCCAGCAGCTGCCCGGCCCGGCGTACGATGTTTTCCAGCAGGCTCTGAAGATCCAGGTTGGTTACCAGTTCCAGGGTGGTTTCCTGCACCGCTTCCAGTATCCTGTTTTTTTGCATCAGGGTGGTGGCCAACCGGCCGCGTTCTGCCAGCTCATTCTGCACTTCAATCGTCAAGCGGGCATTATAAATACCAACCGACACCTGGGCAGTAACTGCTTTAAAGAAATTTGTTCTATGCTGCAGCCCATTCACCGAATGGCTTCCGATAAAAAGCACACCAAGAAGATCCTCTCCAGCCATCAATGGCAGGAGAAAGAGGGATATGATGCCGTTGGGATTGCACAATTCCTGCTGGCAGCGAGGTGATTTGCCGGGTTTGATGACATTGAGCAATTTGGGTTCAGTAATTATCCTTTCCAACTGGCACTCAAAATGACACGCCCCCGGCAGATTCATCCGATCCGGGATACCGGCCGCTGAGCTGCAGGCCCTCATGCGCATCCGGCCATTTTCATTCATTGAAATGAATACTTCATCCGCGGACGAAACGGACAACACCGTCCGGCAGATCACATTCAGCAAATCCTGCATATCCCGGGATCTGCTCATCTGCAATCCAAGCTCCTGGAATGCAGCCAATTCCTTATTTTTTTGCTCCAGCACCAATTCTCTTCCCAGGAGAGCAAGGTTATCAGCACGCTTTTTAACCATCCCCAAAAGGCGTACCAAAAGTGTCTTTTTTGTGATCGGGCGTACCAGGAAATCATCAGCGCCAGAGTCAAAGGCAGCCGGGTTTGTACCGTTTCTTTTCCCCCCGCTTAAAATAATACAGGTATATATTCCCTGCAATTCTTGATTCTGCTTAATGCTCCCGCACAGCGCGCCTACATCCAGCCCGGGCATCTCCGCATCTAAAATCAAAATTTCAGGTACTTCCTGGCGGCAAATGCGCAGAATATCCTTAACTTCAGATGTTTGCAGGACACGGAAATTCTGATCTCTCAAAAAAGCCGAAGTTGATTCTAACCCCGCACGATCGTCATCTACAAGTAAAAGGCTGGCAACTGTGGGCATGCTGCTCCAATAAATATACTAACCGCGGAAATGTGGATGTTTACGGATAAAAGGTTGTTTCACTATTCCAACAGCGATTATTGCTTATCAGAAAGACCGCGCGTTCCAGTTTCATACCGGAAACAGAAAGGAAGGCAGACCTATTTTTTGGCTGAGAACAGTCTCATACCATCACTCGCGCGCGGACCATATAAAATAAAAAAGGATGAAACTGAAAATGATCACAACGGGCATCTTTTTTTTCAGTCACCTGCTATGAATTGATATATTATACTATCGGGCTATTTTTTCAATGTCCGGATTACAAATCAATTATATGAAAGACAGCCCGCATTCGACGCCAATTAATCTCAAACCTTCGGCCTGAGGTGAACTTCTGCAAAATGAACTGTCCGGAAACTCCCATCTTCATTTTTCACTCTCAAGCTGCCATCCTGTTCCAGGCCGATCAATTCCACATCATAAGGTCCCTGGTCACCCTGCTGCAGCCGAACCCGCTCGCCGATAAATTCCAGGTTCTCCTGCCATTCATCCATGAAAGCCCCGGTTGTCAGCCGGTTCCGCAGGAACCTGCACTCCTGAAGGATGTCACGCAAAAGCTCGAAACGATCAACCCTGGCACCGGTCTCCTCTTCCAGGCAGGCTGCCGGGAAGTTTACCAGCCCGGGACCAGGCACAGAGCCGGGGGAGACATTCACCCCCATTCCCAGCACAATACTGTCAATATCCGCACCCATCCAGACCATTTCCACCAGGATGCCGGCTGTTTTACACCGTCTAACCAATACGTCATTCGGCCACTTGATACGGGCAATAATGCCGCGGCTGCGCAGTGCCCGTACCAGCGCCAGCGCGCCAAGGCCAGAAAAACGTCCGGGAAATTCTTTTTCAGCCGGGGTGGGCCTTAGTACCAGGCTGAAAGCCAGCGCAGAACCGGCAGCCGTCAGCCACTTTCGCCCGTCCCTGCCGCGTCCGCTGGACTGTGTATCTGCGGTCACCAGCGAAAAGTCGGCTGCCCCGCTGGCAGCCCAGGCCAGGGCTTCATCATTGGTTGAGCCGATACTGGCAAAATAACGCAAACCGCCCAACGCAGTATCACGCAGGGCGGTTTCAAGTTCATCAGGAATCATGGTTATTGACCGAGTACATTCCAGGGGTTGATAAACCCGCCGTTCAGGCGGACTTCAAAATGCAGGTGAGCGCCAAAGGAGTTACCGGTATTACCGGCAGCGCCGATGGATGTGCCGGCTGCCACTGCCTGGCAGACACCTACATTGATCTGGCTGAGGTGGCCGTAAAGTGTGGCATAACCATTACCGTGATCGATCATGACCACATTACCGTAACCGCCGTTCCAGCCGCCGCTTGCGCGGGTAACGACGCCGGCATCAGCGGCCCAGACGGGTGCGCCTTCGCCGGCAGCGATATCGATGCCAAGGTGCCCGCCGTAATAATCATTACCGGATACAAAGTGATTGGCTGTCGGCCAGATGAATGCTCCACTGCCAACCGGACCGTCACCACAGGCAGAGGTGCCCACGCTCGTCGTTCCAGATTTTCCGCGAGCAATGGTGGGTATCAGCCATTGCTTATACTCACGCGACCCGCCAGGGATCATGACCATATCACCGGCTTTGAAAGTCGGGTTTGTCAGGTCCAGCCGGTTACCGGGCCAGTTAAGTACATCATCAACTGCGGCTTTATACTGCCCTGCTACTGCAGCCAGGGTATCACCGTCTTTCCATTTGTACAAAATACCGTCGGTGGGCGGGATGTTCAATTCCTGCCCGGGACGGATGCTGTCCGGGCTGTCATTCAGGGTGTCGTAATTAGCCCATAAGAGCGTATCAGGTTTGATCGAATACTGCTTGGATATGGCAAATACGGAATCACCGCGTTCTACGGTGTGCGCAGCCACATCAAACCGCGGCCGTTCAGGGATGATGGTTTTCAGCTTGAGATTACGCTCGATGGCAGGCATGGCAAGAATGGATTGGCTGCTGCCCGGGCTGCCGGAGGATGAGGCCGGGGCTGCCTGCGTACCATCCGCAGCAGGTGCCGCCGGTGTACTTGAAACCGGCCGCAGGCGCAGGTACGCAAATGAACCGGCTGCCAGCACGAGTAAAATGGTTACCCCCCAGCTGATCAAATTAAACCAACGGGATGATGTTATATTTTCCATACAATGCCTGCCGGCAGCGCTTACATGCTGTCGGTCAGTCTCTCCAGGAATTCCATGTTATTGCGGGTTTTTGCCATGCGGTTGATGATGGCTTCGGTGGCGACTGTTGCATCCATACCTGCGCCGGAAGGCGGGTTGGCTGTCATTTGAGAGTACATGCGGCGCATGGTCCAGACGCGCTGCAGGATGAGATCGGAAGAGCACACGTCTGAACTCCAGTCACCTGAAGCTAT
>CAZBRI010000266.1:0-4766 GCA_964494055.1 uncultured Anaerolinea sp. | reverse complement strand
TTGAGTACTTCTATGTCTTTTCTTCAGTGCCCCGCCACCTCATGACTTCTCACGGGTCTGGACCCCCCTTCCCTACACGACGCTCTTCCGATCTGGTGAAGTACGTGCGCTGGCTGGACAGGGTGTGAAAGAGATCACCCTGCTGGGACAGATCGTTGACCGCTACGGCAAGGACATTCCTGACGGCCCCAACCTGGCCGGCCTGCTGAAACTGGTCAGCGATGTAGATGGTATCGAGCGGGTCCGCTTCCTGACCTCGCACCCCAATTACTTTGGCGATGACCTGATTGAAGCGATCGCCTCGCTGCCAAAAGTGATGCCGCATATTGAGCTGCCTATTCAGGCCGGGGATGACACGGTGCTGGAAAACATGCGGCGCGGGTATACGCAGCAGGATTACCGCGAAATTGTGGCCCGGATCCGCAGCCGTATCCCGGGCTGTTCGATCGCCACGGACATCATTGTCGGGTTCCCGGGCGAAACAGATGAACAATTCATGCAGACCTTCAAGGTACTGGAAGACCTGAAGCTGGATGTTGCTCACCTGGCGCGGTATTCCATTCGTGAAGGCACAGTAGCCACACGGCGCATGCAGGATGATGTGACAGATGATGAAAAGATGAGGCGGTTCAGGCTGCTGGAAGTGCTGCAGGAAAACGTGGTGGCAGAGATCAATGCCAGGCACCTCGGTGAAACGATCCCCGTTTTGTTTGAAGAAAAAGTAAAGACACGCTGGCGCGGACGAACTCCCACGAATAAGCTGGTCTTCGTGGAAACGGATGAGAACCTGAAGGGGAGGGTCCTGCCGGTGCAGATCACCTGGACCGGACCGTGGAGCATGCAGGCAAACCTGGTGAAGCAGGCGATCACGCTATAAATTACCGGGAAGATTCCCGTACTTAAGGGCAAATTCAATAACCGGAAACTTTGTCCTAGCTCATTTGTTGATAGACAGAAAAACACCAACCTTTGATGGTTGGTGTTTTTTTATTCTCACACTTGAAAAGAATTATTTTTTGGTTCAGACTGCGGCAAAAATCTATCGCTTTTTAAAGAGGGGATCGCTTCGACAGGGAAAACACCTGTCTTGCGATGACATACAGGTATCACTCAGTCACCGAGGTAATCCCGCAGGTTGCGGCTGCGGGTGGGGTGGCGCAGTTTGCGCAGGGCTTTGGCTTCTATCTGGCGGATACGCTCACGGGTGACGCTGAAATAGCGGCTGACTTCTTCGAGGGTATGGTCCTTGCCGTCCAGCAGGCCGAAACGCAATTCCAGTACCTGGCGTTCACGGTCAGACAGGGCTGCCAGCACGTGCTGAACCTGCTCCTTGAGCATCTCTCGTGCAGCGGCATCCATGGGCTCCAGGGCTTCTTCGTCCTGGATAAAATCACCCAGCTGCGAGGAATCCTCGTCACCGACCGGACCTTCGAGCGAGACGGGTTCCTCGGCTGAACGCAGGATGCGGTAGACCTTGGCTGTGGCTGTTTCCCAGCGTGTCTGAAGGTCAGGATCGATGGGGGTACCATCGGCCCGGGCACGCAGAATGGCCTTGACATCTTCCTCGGGCAGGTAACCGACTTCCAGGGCCAATTCATTTGTGTTCGGATCGCGGCCGTACTGCTGCACCAGCTGGCGCTGAATGCGCAGGATGCGGGTGATGGTTTCAAATAGGTGAACAGGGATGCGGATTGTGCGTGCCTGCTCTGCGATGGAACGGTTGATGGACTGCCGGATCCACCAGGTGGCGTAGGTGCTGAATTTGAATCCCCGGCGCGGATCGAACTTCTTTACAGCACGCAGCAGACCCAGGTTGCCTTCCTGGATCAGATCCAGGAAAGAGATACCGCGGCCCAGGTAACGTTTGGCCACACTGACCACCAGGCGCAGGTTGGCACGGATGATGGCTTGATTGGCATCATCGGAGCGGGATTCCATGACTTTGCTCTCATAAAGGAGATCATCTTCTGTTGATAACTTTGACAGGAGATATTCCCTTGTTGGAATGTCCGTTTCAGAAGCCTGGCTGAATTTCATCAGCCGCGAGGCGAGCTGCGGGGGCAGCATATAAAGGCATACGAAGAAATTAAAAGCATTGGCAGCCAGGCCGTTCCACATCGAATCATGACCCCATTGCCCGTTATCCAGGAAAGCCCTCAGGTAGGAAGGTATTTCATTCTCCCAGTTTTGACGCAGCGACTGCGCGGAGGCAAGGATGAGGGTGATATCGGGGACATGCGCCTTGAGACGCGAGACATCTTCGATGAACCTGCGCCAGGTGATCAACAATTCATCGATCACCGCTGTGTAAAGGTCGGTTTGAGGTGTTTTCGATTGCGGATCGGCCCTGTTCTGAAGGTTTTTATAAAGCCTCCAGCCTTCGATGATGGCCGATAACCGGAATTCGCTGTCCGAATCGAGCAGCTTGACCTGTCCGATCTCCCTGAGGTACAGGCGCACCGGGTCTTCAGAAAGCTCTTCAGCCAGGGCAGGGTGCGACAGGTCGAGGGGTTCATCAATGTCGATATCCACCGTATCGTCGGGAGTTATATCGACATAATCGACTTCTGCCGGGCCTTCCTCGATCTCAAGATCGGCAGTACCGGGGATCAGATCTGTGTGGGATGTGATGACTTTCTTTTTTTTGGGCATAATTTATTTCCGCCTGTATTCCAGTAATTTTCGGCGAGCTTCGTCCAGCCGTCCCAGCATGCGGCCATACTGCAGCATAAGCTGCTGGTAGTTGGTCTCCGTCAGGGGTCCGGTTGATTGTGAATCTTCGATCATAAATCTCAACTGGTTCACACTGGCATTCAAGGACTGCTGCCTTACCTGTAAGACTTGCCGGGTTACTTCGTCCAATAAGCGATCATCTGCACCGCGCGGGATGGGTTGTGAACGCAAACTATTGTAGGTTTCGCGCACATTTTCATCCAGGTGTGTCTCAATATAATGGGATTGGTCAGTATCATCCTGTTCAAGCGAACCCTGGATGAGGCTCAATATCATCTGATAATCAGTATACTCGAAATCGGAAACCGAGAGTGCGGTGAGGCCAGACTCCTGCAAACGCCTGTCCAGGTGCGGAAGCAGGTCCGGGCGGCGCAGCAGGGTGGCCAGGCAGGACAGCTCTACGATCTTTACCTGCATTGCAGGCGGCATGGCACCGGAAGCCTGTTCCGCCTTGACGACAGCCGGTTTTGCCCTGGCAGCTGACCGCTGGGCCGGGGGCGGACCGGAACGCGGGGAGCTGAGGGCACGCTCATCCACCTTCAAACGACGGGCGAGCATCTGCCGGTAGGAATCGCGCTCAACCGGGTTAGGCAGGTCTTCGATCAGCGGAATGATACGGGCTGCGATGGCGCTCTTGATCTTAGGGTCATCCAGATCCTGGCCGGCTGAGAGAGTATCGAGTACATGAGTCACAACCGGTTTGGCGGCGGCGATCAGGGCGGCCCATTCCTGCGGGTCGCGGGCCACGATCTCATCCGGGTCCAGCCCGTCGGGCATATTGGCCACGCGCAGATCAGCCTGCAGGCGGGCTTCATGACGCAGCAAGCCGCGGGCATCAAACCCGAGTTCCTCGCCGCGGTCCATGCTGGCACGGGCGGCATCCAGACCACGCAGGACCGCTTTCTGACCGGCGGTATCCGGATCGAGCGCAAGGACGATCTTGCGGGTGAATTTTTTCAGCAGTCGCAGCTGGTCTTCGGTGAGGGCTGTACCCATAGGGGAGACCACGTTCTCGAAACCTGCCTGGTGTACGGCGATCACGTCCAGGTAACCTTCCACGATGACCACCTGGTCTGCCGTACGGATCGGCCGTCGGGCACGGTCCAGGCCATAAAGCAGGCAGCCCTTGTCGAACAGGACGGTCTGCGGGGAGTTCATAAATTTTGGGATGTCATTCGGATCGAGGATGCGTCCGCCAAAGCCGGTGAGCTTGCCGTTCTCGTCGCGGATGGGGATCATGATGCGGTTGCGGAACTTATCATAATACCCGCCGGATTCGCGTTCTGCCAGCAGACCGGCTTCCAGGATCTCCTGTTCGGTGTAGTTTTTGGATCTGAAGAAATTCAGACTGGTATCCCAGCCGGCTGGTGCATAACCCAAACCGAAGTTTTCGATGGTCTGAGGGGTCAAATTCCGCTTATTTTGAAGGTATTCGAGTGCCGGTATCCCGACTGGACTGCTGACGAGGTTATGACGGTAAAAAGTGGCGGCTTCTTCAAGCAGGTTACGCAGGCGCTGGTTTTCTTCTTTTTGAGCCGGTGACTGGGTCTGCAATTCTTCCAGCTGCACGCCGGCTCGTTCTGCCAGGCGGTGCAGGGCATCTTTGAAATCCAGGCCTTCTTTCTTCATCATGAATTTGAAGATGTCCCCGCCGTCGTTGCACTCTCCGAAGCAGCGCCAGGTGCCGGTATCGGGCCAGATGACGAATGCGGGGGTGCGGGTGTTGGAGTGGAACGGGCAGAAGCCGGTTTGGGTGCGGCCGCTGCGGCGCAGTTTTACGCCTGCTTCTGAGGCGAGGTCGACGATATCGATGCGGGCTTTGATTTCATCTATGGATGACATGGCAAGTGTATTATAGACTCGCTTTTTATTTTGGTGCGTGACATATGGATGAGAAATTGGTACTGAGGTGACGGGGGGGATTTTTTATTCAGCTGGAGGGTTGGGGAATCAATCTTTTGATGCTTGATGGCGGTTTGATTTAATGTGGATTTTTTTTGGATTGGATAAATAGGGACTCTCCAAGGAAAAAA
>CAZBRI010000265.1:0-4785 GCA_964494055.1 uncultured Anaerolinea sp. | reverse complement strand
GGCTGCATCTGCCCCCTGCCATCCGCCCGCATGCGCTGCCGCCGCCCGCGCCTGATCTTGATCGATCGGATCCTCTGTGATTCGATCTCGCTGCCGAAGACGCCGTCGTTATCCCAATCCACCTGTACCAGCCACATGACCCTGCCGTCGATCACCGCCGCCGGGTGATCAATCCCCGAACTGTATATCCCCGCCCCATACTTCCCGCTGCCATATTGTGACATTGTGTTCACCTTCCTTTATAATTTTTATTGTAATAAGCCTAACAACCACATCCTCGAAAGTGTCTCACGGCAATGTACCGCCAAAGTTCCCCCGCACTTTACGGGCGCGGCACTTGCTTCTCCGGGCGAAACAATTTTTATTAACCATTTTATTGCTTCAAGCCTGAAGCAATCCCCTCGCACTATAGAGCAACTGCCTTCACAAAAGTGCTCTCCAGTGTCCGGGGGATTGCTTCGCCGCCCAGGTGCAAAGGCGGCGTCTCACACATCGTCCCGAGTCACTTACAGGAATGACAGGCGTGCGGGGGGAGAAAAAACCGGGCAATAACGCATTACACGGAAAGCGTCGGATTACACATTTATTTTCCCTGTTCTTCTTTGTGTCTCATGTGTCTTCATGCTGAAAAAAAAATCGATTTCTCTAGCTCTTCTCAGCGCACTCAGCGTACCCCGCGGTGACCCCCGGCCGCTAAATCACCCAATCCGTATAATTGATCCCGCAGTGCCGGAGCGAGATCCACGTATTCCCGGGCATCTGACCCCACAGGCCGAACCGCCCCACAACCACATCCAGGATGATCACCTTATTCAGGTATGGCAGCAGGCCGATAGACCTGGAACTGCTGTCCGGAGCCGCCCGCTCATGCAGCCCGCTCGCAGCCCTGATCGTCACCACCTTCGGCAGCATCCCCCGCACACTGACCAGCGAGGACAGATCCACCCACCACGGACCCTCCAGGATCGGCACATGCACCTTCTTTGCCCGCTCGCAGTAACCCGCAGCCGGGTGATAATCGTAAACCTCGTGCACCAGGTGCGGGTGATGGAAGACATCCAGCGTGCCGGCTTTCTCCAGCGGGCAGCCCTGTACCCTGCCCCAGCCGTCCACCACCTCCTCCACCTGCACCACATTCCGCCCGGGCCACAGCAGCCCCAGCCAGCGGATCTCATCCCCATCCAGCCCCTTTGACGGGCCCCAGTCCGGGGCTGAGATCAACCCCGCGGCATTTGAATTCCCGCGGTTGATGAATTTCAGTGACGGTTCAAGCGTTTTCCAGGGCAGCCTCAGAAGGTTATCCCCCAGCTTGCGTTCACGCGAAAGCGGCAGGGTCAGCGGACCGCCGCCGCGCCGGGCATAAAAATTACGGCTGCTGAAGACATACAATCCTGTATACGGTTCCAAACCTGGCAGGGGGGAAGTCTCATCCGCAGGGCTGCCAAAATAATCCGCCAGGTCTTTTACAGAACCGTAGAACAGGTTCAGGTCGATCTTGCGCTGCGTGCCCGGAAGCTGCAAGCAATCCCCGCTGAACTGCCACATCTTCAGCCGGCCCGGGATCTTCTGACCATTAAATGGCAGACCCAGCTCATCCAGGCTTTTCGAAACACCCTCCCAGGTGTTGACATCCGCAAAAAAATTCTCAACCGAGGGATACTGTGCCCACCAGTAATCAGCCTTGGGCCAGCGGGCGAGAAAACGCAGGAACCATTCCGCCGTGTAAATGATCACCTTCCAGCGCATCTTGCAGCGCTCGATAAAAAGCTCGAACTCGGCAGCGTAAGTCGTGGTGCTGATGTCATTCTTCTGCACCTCCACATCCACCGCCACGCTGCGTGCCCCCGCCGGCATATGCTGCTCCAGCCACAGGTAATTCTGATTACCGCTGACCCACGGGTTGTAAACAAAATACGGGAAGCGCACAAAACCCGCCGCCTCACGCCACTGCTTTTCAAAACCCGTATCCATGTGATGCCCGCCGTTCATATCATTCAGCCGGATGCCGATGCCTGCCACGCCGCCAGCCTTCAGGACTGCCTCATCGATCTCCAGCTGCCCTTCCCACACATCCACCACCAGGCAAGTTCCTTCCCTCATCCTTCCTCCTACGCAAATTCCCTAATACTGATCATACCCGCCGCGCCGCTGCCGCCAGCCTGTGCGGTGACACTGGTGGTCATGGCCCCGATCCCGCCGCCGCCCGCACCCTGCCCGGCTGACCCTGCGCCTGCAGCCGTCACCCCGTTGCGTGATGCGCCGCTGATAGCTCCCGCCCCGCCGCTGCCGGACCGGCCTGTGCTGGCCGAGAAGCGCAGCCCCCAGCCGCCGTCACTCCCGTCCAGCCGCAGGTCTCCGGCCCCGGAGGAACCGGCTGCCCCCAGCCCGCCGTTCAACACGCTCAGTCCGGTACCGGAGCTCATCACGCCTCCCCCGCCTCCGCCGCCAGCGGAGACCAGTGTGCTGTCAAACGTAGTGGCACTCCCGCTCCCGCCGGCAGTACCGCTTACCCCGCTCCCGCCGGGTCCCACTGTAACCGCGTAAGTGCTTTTGAGTGTGCCCGTAATAAAGGATGCCGAATAAGCCCCGGCACCCCCGCCGCCGCCCACCGAGCAGCTGCCTGTTCCGGCACTGGCACCGCCGCCGGCACCCCCGCCGCCCACGCATTCCACGTACAGCGCACGGGCTGCTGCGGATGGCGTGTAAGAGCTCGTCCCGCTGCCCAGCACCAGCACCCTGCTCAGCCGGTACTGATCCGATTTCCAGGCCAGCCCTTCTGCCGCAGACGGATCCGCTGCCAGCAGCGCGCCTGCCGCCCCGACCCCCAGCCGCGTACTGCTGCTGCTGAAAACCGCCAGGTCGCCCTTGCTGCTGAGCGGGCTGAGCGCATTGAAGGCAGCGCTCTTGCCGGTCTGCCCCGTCCCCCCGCTGCCAATGCCGATCGGCAGCTGTAAACTGCTTTCCAGCGCTGTGATCTCGGCCCTCACGTCGTTGATATCACTGGCCGGGATATACTCCCCGTCGGTCCTGTCACTCCCAAAATCCTTCACACTCCCCGGGGAACTAGCCGTCATACTGCCTCCTTTGATTGTTTATTTTGAAAAGGGAAACGACCAAAATTCCACAAAAAAAATCACACCGCGCTCACCACCCCGCTGCTCTCCAGCGTCACCGTTCCCAGCAGCCTGCCGTGCACCGCCGCGCTGAACGCAATCCCCGCGTAAGCCGTAAACTGGATCAGCGTCCCATCCGCCAGGCTCAGCCGAAAATATTCCAGCGTCTGATCCAGCGCCGCCCCCAGCAGCCCGCTTACAGCATCCAGGCTGCTCTCACCCTGCAGGAAATGCACCTTGAAGACCATCTTCCCGCCCTTCTTCAACAGGCTGATCTTCTCCTGCCAGCCGCCAGAGAAATGATTGGTGACATCCTTAAGTTCGCCTTCCAGCTGCAGCCCCTGTATATCCAGCACCTGTGCGCAAAGGCTGTAGGTCGTGTGCGTACTGCGGTCTGCCATCTCCAGGTACGACGAATGCGTCCAACCGTCAACATCCGCCCGTGCCTCTGCCATGGCAGCCTTGATCTCCGTCACTTCTGCCTGTGAAAGCATCAGGCATCCTGCCGGTATTCATCTGAATACGGGTAATAGCGGTACGGATCTGTCAGCGGCTGCGAGCGGGTGACGGTGACGACGTGTGCCCGGCTGTCCTCCCAGGCCGCCGCATTGTACTCCGCCCGGTTCAGCATCCTGTTGGCATGTTCAAACAATGCGCTGCGCTCGTAAGACGAACCGTCCGCTGAAAATTTGTAAGCGGTCACCAGCCCGCTGGCAGCCATGCGCCAGGCTGCCGCCCGGGCCAGGATCCTCAGCCGGGGAATCTCCACCGCCGCGCTGATGTCGCTCACCCCGTACGCCAGCAGGGTCTCATTGACAGCCTCGGCATACGAACCGGCATCCTCAATCCCTGCAGCATACCCCAGCACCTCAGCCGTCCGGCCCAGGTCCTGGTGCATAAACTCCGCCAGTGTCTTTTCGGTATAACTAATCGGTGCTGCCATAAATAATTCTCCTTTTTTTCTTCTTCTCCTCCCCCATTTTCGGTCTTTGAAAATGGGGGAGGCCGGGAGGGAGTCTGTTCTTGATCCTGCCTCGAAATACGATTTACCGCTGAGACCGCGGAGAACGCAGAAAAAATCTTTTTCGTAACCGCCAATTTAACTTTCCTGCTTTCCCAGACCCGGATATTCTCTCTAAATCCATGTCATTCCCGTAAGTGGTTTGAGATAATTTGCACATCCGGTGCTTTTCCGGGTGAAGTAATCCACCAGACCTTTGAGAACAATCCTGTACAAATACAGCTCTGTAACGCGAGGGGATTGCTTTGCGGTAATTCTTCCCGCATTATTATCCTGCCCTGATTGGCATGGATTAAATTAAGTACTTTTCTCTCAATTCACAATCACCCTCCTCACCCGCTGCTCCTATCCCGCAGCCAGCCGGGTGATGGCACCTGCGGCCGCCTCCAGCCGCTTCAGCTCCCAAACCGCCGGATCATGATGCTCCTGGAAATCCAGGGCCTGGTAATGCAGCTCACCTGCCGCCTTGAACAAACACCCCAGGCCGGCTTCTATGTCCTTCATCGCCTGTGCCTTACGGTACGAAATTATTCTTGGATCCATATCCTGCCTCACTCCCTTAAAGAAAAGCAGGCAGGTGAACAAACCATCAGCTTCACCCGCCTGCCATAGATATTCCGTTAAGCCATCGGCACCGTGTAACCGCCGGGG
>CAZBRI010000264.1:0-4801 GCA_964494055.1 uncultured Anaerolinea sp. | reverse complement strand
CTTAAGACCATCGAGTTCCTGGGTGATCCAGTCAATCTTGGACATCAATATGCTCCTGCGATAAAGGTAAATAAATCACAACAAATTTATTATAGCGATTTATCAGCCGCGTGTCAGTCATGAATCAAGCGTGACATCCTTCAAGCGGGCGGGATGAAAATTTTTTCTTTCTGTTTTTAATGGAGTTTGTTTACCGCATGCGGGTCAAAATGATGACCGGGATGACACGGGTGGTTTTTGCCTGGTATTCGCCAAAACCCGGGTTCACAGCGGTGATTTGTTTGAATAAAGCGCTGCGTTCAGGCTCGGCCGCAACGGCTGCCTGGGCCTGGAATTTTTCAGCACCAAATTCCACGGTTACAAGCGAATTTGTAACGAGGTTGTGATACCAGTCCGGATGGGTGGGTGCGCCAGCCTTGGATGCGAAGATGATATATCGGTCACCCTCGGCGAGGCAGACCACTGGGTTGATGCGTTCCTGGCCGCTTTTTGCACCGGTTGTGTGAAGAAGCAATATCGTGCTGCCTGCGAAGTTACCGCCCACCTTGCCGGCGTTTGCCCTGAATTCGTTAATAATTGCCTGGTTCCAATTGTTTGGGGTATTCATGCTGTTTTCCTTGTTATAAATAATCATGATTAATGAAACAATGACTGCGGGATGAAAATGACACGGCCATTTCATTTTTATAGATAATTCTAATCCCGTAAATTAATTTTGCAAACCAGGTGCCGCCAACCATTACCCTTTGCTGTTCATTCAATGAAGCTGGATTTTTTAAGGCATTCCGTTCCTGGAGCTGCTGGCAATCGACCTGTGAAGACTGAATTATCGAAGGAGCTGAGTTGTGAACACACCTATTCATCTGAAGAAACGGGAAAATTTACGGCTTATATGAGAAGATTTAATTATATTTTTACTTTCAATTATCCATACAACTAATATAATCTATTAATAGGGGAGAAAGTCGAATTTTTTTTCACAACAATTTCTACAGGTTCATACATTCGGCTCGCTACTTTACTGGTACAGGAGATTGAGGCAATGAATATTTTGAACAATTTTAAGACAGGCGTGAAACTCATCGGCAGTTTTGTGATTGTTGCTTGTATTTCACTCGTAATTGCATTCATGGGTTATTCGAACATGAAGACGATCAATGACGGCATGACCTCCATGTATTTCGACAGGCTGCTGCCCGTCAATCAATTGGGCAATGTCGTGCAGAGTTTATATACCATTCGCGGAGATATTTTCAAAACACTTCTCATCCCTGAAGAATCTGCATCAAGTCTGCAATCCATTTCAGATCAATCAAAATTAATCGAAGATCAGATGACAGCATACAAGGGGACATTACTGCTAGATTCCGAAAAACAGGAACTGGCGGTATTCGACCCTGCCTGGGCGGAATACAAATCGGCTGTAGCCGAGGTTCTGGCCTGGGAAAAAGCCGGGGATAGGCCAAAAGCCATTTTGAGCCTGCAAACCGGCGGCCGGGCTTCAAATGCACGCAAAGCGGTAAGTGTTTCTGCCGACAAACTACTGGCCATCAACGTTAAAGCCGGTGAAGATCTCAACAGCAGCGCAGATCTCACGTTTGCAGGGGCGGTCCAAACACTTATATTGATTGCCATCGCAGGCTTCCTGATTGCGGTTGGATTTGGTATTGTGATCAGTAATTCACTCAGCAAACCTTTGGCACTGCTGGTAAATATTGCGAATTCGGTTGCAACAGGAGACCTGGTGCGCGACCTGGATGAGAAGGTAAAAGACAGCGTCCGTCTCCGGAAGGATGAGGTGGGTGATATTGGCAAGGCCTTTGACGGTGTGATCAATTACATGCAGAACCTGGGTGATATTGCCGGCAAAGTTGCCAGCAACGATCTTTCGATCATTGTTGTACCAAAATCCGCCAAGGACGAGGTGGGGCATGCCTTTGTCAACATGATCAGCGGCTTGAACAACACCGTCGGGCAGGTGAACGAGAGTGCTTACAGCCTCTCAACCGCCTCGGCACAGCTGGCACAGGCTGCAGGTCAGGCCGGGCAGGCAACCTCGCAGATCGCTGTGACTGTGCAGGAAGTCGCCAAGGGCATCACGCAGCAGTCTGATAATGTCAACAAGACTGCCGCCTCTGTTGAACAGATGAGCCGTGCCATCAACGGTGTGGCAGCCGGTGCGCAGGAGCAGGCAAGAGGCATCACCAAGGCTTCTGAGGTGACCACCATGCTGAATGACAACATTCAAAAAGTGGCTGGCAACGCTGAAGCGGTCTCACGGGATTCCGGCGAGGCGTCGACTGCTGCCAGGGCTGGACAGAAAACTGTCCAGGAAACGATACAGGGAATGCAGAATATCAAAGCCAAGGTCGGTTTATCCGCCCAAAAAGTACAGGAAATGGGCACACGGTCTGAACAGATCGGGATCATCGTCGAAACAATCGAGGACATCGCTTCTCAAACCAACCTTCTGGCACTGAATGCGGCCATTGAGGCTGCCCGCGCTGGTGAACACGGCAAGGGTTTTGCTGTTGTGGCTGATGAGGTGCGGAAACTGGCGGAGCGTGCCAGCAATGCCACCAAAGAAATCGGCGGACTGATCAAAGAGATTCAAAAAACTGTTTCAGAAGCGGTCAATGCGATGCAGGACGGCGCGAAGGAAGTTGAGACCGGCGTCAAACTTGCCAACTCGGCCGGCGATGCCCTGTCTGACATTTTGAAAATGGCTGAAGCGGTTTTTGCTCAATCTGAGCTGGCTGCCAGCGGCGTGCGCGAGATGCGGACAGCAGCCAATGATCTTGTATCGGCTGTGGATACGGTCTCGGCTGTGATCGAAGAAAATACAGCTTCGACAGAACAGCTTTCAGCGGGTGCCAATGAAGTGACCGAATCGATCGAATCAATCGCCAGCATCAGCGAGGAGAGCAGCGCTTCGGTGGAAGAGGTGAGCGCATCGGCCGAAGAGATGAGCGCCCAGGTGGAAGAAGTGACCGCCAGCGCAGAATCCCTGGCAGAGATGGCAAAAGCACTTCAGAAAATTGTTTCATCCTTCAAACTGGCCGCTTCAAAAAGATAATTTAATTGTTTTCTGCTCATCCGCCCGGGAATCCCGGGCGGATTTTTTTAAAGAAGCAGGGATTGGTTTTCCCGCATGTCACTTTTCCACCTGGTAATCATCTAATAAATATCTTTGTAATCAAGATTTAAATGGAGAGAACACATGCCTGAAACTGGATTCCTGACAAAATTAAATATGCCTTATGAACAAGCAATCGAAAAAGTTACATCAGCCTTAAAGAATGAAGGTTTCGGTGTGTTGACAAATATCGATGTCAAAGACACCATGAAGAAAAAACTGGATGTTGATTTCCGTAAATATGCCATCCTGGGTGCCTGCAATCCCCCGCTTGCACACAAGGCACTTTCTGCCCGTCCGGAAGTCGGCTTGCTGCTGCCTTGTAATGTGATTATCTATGAAGAGGGAGCGCAGACCATTGTCAATATTATCAATCCGCAAGCGATGACAGGATTTATCCAGGATCCCGCACTTGATGAAGTTGCGCAGGAAGCTGAGACGCGTCTCAAGCGGGTGTCTGCAGCCTTACAAAATTAGGAAATAAAAAAAGGGTGCCAATTCAAAATCGAATTGCGCATCCTTTTTTTCTGTTGAACAGCCTTCAGAAATAGATCTTTATTTCCCTGTTTTTACGGGCAAACCGGAATATTGCCAGGTGAACATGCCGCCGCTCATATTGATCGCGTTCAAGCCGGATGATCGCAGCATGGATGCGGCTGAAAAGCTTCGGCTGCCAGAAGCGCAGACACAGATGATCTCGCGATCCTGCGGCAGGCTTTTGAGCTTTCCGCCCAATTGACCGAGAGGTATTAACATAGCACCCTGAATATGGCCGCTGGTATATTCATCCATCTCCCGGACATCAAGCACAAAAAGATCTTTTTCAACTTTCAGTCTTTCATGCAGTTCATTAACTTTTACTTCCGGCAGAGATGGGCCAAACATTTTTGATAAAAAAGCCATTTTATTCTCCATATTTTTTTTATTACTAGAATTGATGCTTTAACCCTGAAAAAGATACAAAATCCTGGATGGATATCTTAATCGGCTTAATATTGATGAGAAAACTGCTCCTATTTCAATCTTATGGGGGGGGGCTGATTGAAAAAATTCAGGATAAAATCTATCGCTAATGATAAGATTGCAATAAATCAGGACCAAAAGGAAAAACTAAATGAGCAAGAGAACACGACCTCAAAAGAAAATGAGGAAATCCTTTGAAGATGGCAGGAAATTACTGGTAATCGGCGGTGTCATCCTGATCGGGCTGGCCATGCTGATGATGGTCATGCGGATGAAAAACCGGGAAAGCCAATCCGGAGCTGCAGGCGGTCTCACAGCCGTCAGCGCTGACGGGAAGGTGATAGATGGTAGCACCAGTAATGGTAATTCATCCAGCCAGGCTGCAGGTGATCTGAATGTTACGCTTACTTTGCTGCCATATCCGCCAGATATATCAAAGGTATCTACATTTAATGTAAAGCTGCAGGATTCAGCGGGAGCAGAAGTGAATGACGCAGTCATCACGATCAATCTGAACATGCCCAGCATGTGGATGCCCCCCAACCAGGTCAGCCTGTCATCTTTCGGACAGGGAAGTTATATCGCGGACGGCAGGTTTACCATGCGCGGTGAGTGGCAGATTGAAGTGGTGATCGAGCGCGCCGGCAAAACTCAAGCTGTTTATTTTAAAGTAGGGTTGTAAAGATGCTGATCAGCAACCTG
>CAZBRI010000263.1:0-4821 GCA_964494055.1 uncultured Anaerolinea sp. | reverse complement strand
GCCAGCGAGGCTGCCGGCTGAACCACGCCGGATGTGCCGATCGTAAAGAACACCTCGCAGCCGCGGGCTGCCTCCGCTGCCCGTTCCAGCCCTACCCGCGGCAGTGACTCCCCGAACCACACCACGTTTGGCCGCAGCAGCCCGCCGCACTCCCTGCAAACCGGCACCCCGCCATCCGGCGCTTCATCCCAGGAGGCTGTCAGCACCCCGCACGCCGAGCAGCGTACCTGTGACAGGTTCCCGTGCAGTTCGATCACGCCCGTGCTGCCCGCCGCCTGGTGCAGACCATCCACATTCTGCGTCACCAGGGTGAACTGGTCAAAAAGCGGCTCAAACCCGGCCAGGGCGTAATGCCCGGCGTTGGGCTTAACCTCCAGCACCTTCTCCCGGCGCATGGCGTACCAATCCCATATCAGTTTTGGATCGCGCTTGAAGGCCTCCGGTGAGGCCAGCTCTTCCGGCCTGTACTGCGCCCACAGCCCGGTCTGGGCATCCCGAAATGTCCGCAGCCCGCTCTCCTGGCTGACTCCCGCCCCCGTCAGCACCGCCGCCCGCCTGGCGGATTTTAATATTGAGATCAATTCGTGTGGAAATTGCATGAGGGCCTCGTGATCATAATAATTTTTTTATTATATACCTCTATTTGTTCTCACCTTTATTAAAATAATATTAATGGTAAACTTGATGAATATATTGGTGGTGATTTTAGGGCGTTTAGAATAATTTTCAGTTTTTTATTGGTGGGGTAATGTTAACAATGTATCTGTAAATTGGTTTTTAATTTTATTTGAACAAATACTCATTGTAAGAAAAAAATAAATCGAATTTTAAAATAATTTTTTTGTTGTATGTAATTTTTTTTTCATTTTAGGAATAATGAGATCAAATATGAATTTAATTTATCAATCACCAAAAAATCAAAATAGTCATTTGACTTTGAAGGAAAGAGATGCTCCTTCATTTCCATGCAAAAGATTAATGCAAATGAGGTTAATTTCTGGCAGGGTTTTAGATTTTGGTTGTGGCAGCGGGATTGATGTTACATTTATGAAAAGTAATGGCTTTGATGTGTTAGGATATGACCCGCATTATTTTCCAATACCGCCAGCTGGACAATTCGATACGATTTTATGTACTTATGTTCTGAATGTTCTTCTCCCAGATGAACAAGTTCAAGTAATAATGGCAATTTCGGAATTATTAAAACCGGGTGGAAAAGCTTTCATTACTGTCCGGAGAGATGTAATAAAAAATGGTTACCGGATTCACGCCAAACATCTTGTTGAAGTTTACCAATGTAATGTGATTTTGCCATATAAATCATTATTGAGAACAGATAGCTGCGAAATCTATGAGTACCAGCATATTAACCAATTAGTAACAAATTCAAAAGTTGGCTGTTCGTTTTGTTATCCAGATTCGACTTGGGAACTAATTACAGAATCTGCCAGTGCATATGCAATTCTTGATAAAAAACAAATTTCTCATGGACATACATTAATAGTCCCCAAAAAGCATCAAGAAAATTATTTTATTCTATCTGAACACTCCAAAACTGCATCTATAATAGTGATGGATAGGGCTAAATTAATTCTTGATCAACGATATAATCCGGATGGTTACAATGTTGGAATAAATATCGGTAAGGCGGCAGGTCAGAATTCAAATCATGCAATCATACATTTAATTCCTAGATTTTTTACTAAGTGATTAGCAATCAAAATCTGTAAACAGGCTAAATATAAAAATGAAGTAACATTCATTTTGGATAATTTAAATAATATGTTTTATTGCTAAAATCCAAATTAATATTCCTTTCCGGTACGATACACATGGAGGCATGCTTTGCCTTTAAAGAAAAATAAGTCAACGAAGTTCGCAATTTTGCAAGAAGAGACCCCTCGACAATCAAGTCAAGGGGTCTCTTCTTTTGTAGACGATAGTCTACTGTCAGATCAGTTTTATAAAAAATTTGGCTTAACGATAAGGAATGCGAGAGAATCGGCCGGTCTCACTCAGGAAGATTTATCAAACAGAGTTGGGATCAATCGTACTTATTTATCAAATATCGAAAATGGGAGGCGTAGTTTATCTTTATTTATTTCCATTCGTATAGCAAAAGAATTAAAAATAGATATGGAAGAAATATCAAATTATATTTAGGTGGGATATGAATGAGTTTTTAAATTCATCGGTTACAGAAGATTCATTTTGGCGTGCAATAATATTATTTGGAAGAAACTCTGCAACTTATAAATTTTCATTAGCAAAATCACTGCTTGAATTGAAAGATAATGGACGAACTCATATTACACTTGATGAGTTATCAGTTCCATTTTCAAAAAATATTCTTGAGCATTTAGAAAAAACTGGAAAACAAGGGACTTCAGGTTCAAGTTCTTTCATAAATATTTTAAAAGAATACCAAACAGGAAAAATATCTAAAGAACAGATGCTATCCGAAACAGCAAGACGCGGTTTTGTGAATGTTTTGGATGCTTTTCATGTTGTAAACCAGGGTGAAATTAAGACACAGTTTTTTAAAAAACAAACAGGGAAAGACACTGGAATCGTTATTACCGATGAATTTTACAAAATGATTGGGAGTATCCAGTCTCCTAATTTAGCTGCTGAAGTTGAATCTCGTTGGCGTTTAGTTGAAACTGCTTGGTCAATGGGAATATCTCCAAAAATGCTTGTTGTACAACATGATCAAAACAATGAACAGTTTTATGTTGTAAATAATACACATTTTCGGATAAATGTTACTTCAAGTATTGGTGCATTAAGTGGGTATCAACGTGGAAAGTGTTTTTATTGTTTGAATGAAGTCCTTGCCGCAAGTTGTGAAGTAGATCATTTTTTCCCAATCACTCTAGCTCGGCACCAGCCAAAAGAGATTTATAATCTTAATGGAGTTTGGAATCTTGTATTGGCATGTAAAGACTGTAATAGAGGTTCAAGAGGAAAGTGGGCGAGAATTCCTGAGTTGAAATATCTTGAACGGCTTCATCGCAGAAATAATTACCTTATTGACAGTCACCATCCATTACGAGAAACATTAATTAATCAAACTGGGAGTGAAGAAAATCAACGGGCTGCATATTTAAGAACTGTTGATTTATTTGCAATACAAAATTTAGCTTACCGATGGAAACCGGAATATGAATTTGAAACAGAGTTTTGAAAAAATTTCAGAGGAAACAATTAATTATTATAATGAAAATGGACCCGAATTTTTTTCTGATACTGTTAATCTTGATTTAAGTTCCCTTTACAATCCGTTTATTGAATTATTATTACCTGGAGGGCACATATTAGACGCTGGCTGCGGATCGGGTCGGGACAGCTTGTATTTCAAACACCATGGTTTTTTGGTAACCGCTTTTGATGGGTCCGAGAAAATGGTTGAATATGCAACAAGAACAACTGGTTTACCAGTAAAAAAAATGAATTTTCAAAATGTGAATTTTTCTAATTGTTTTGATGGAATTTGGGCTTGTGCCTCTCTTCTCCATATCCAGAAGAATCAGATTGATGATGTTTTTGACCGGTTATCAAACTCATTAGTGCCAGGCGGTTTGTTATACGCTTCATTTCGATATGGTAATAATGAAGTAATTAATAATGGGCGTTTATTTAATAATTATGATGAATTCACTGTCAAAGAGCTAATTTCACGCCATAAAGAATTAATTTTGGAACGATTGTGGATAACCTTCGATATTCGCTCAAATAAAAGAAAAATTGAATGGTTGAATATTATTCTTAAAAAACATATTAGTTAATACTACGAAAAAAAATGATAAAATAAATAATCAATATCATTAATTGTGAGGGAAAAATGGGCTATATTGAAAGCAATTTAATGCCAAATGAACAAGTTTTATATAAAGCAAAGGTACATCCCGCGGTTTTTTTGCGGGCGATTTTTGGTTTGTTATTTTCCGGGCTGTTGTTGATATACTATTTCTATATATTGGGAACTATTAATAAAGAATTTCAAGCCACACAACAAGTTTCAGATATTAATGGTGTTATGGCATTCTTTGTATTATTTTTAGTAGTTTTTATGTTATTTGTCACCTTATTACTTGGAATACAAGCATGGTTGACATTAAAAATGACCGAATTTGGAGTTACCGATAAAAGGGTAATTGCAAAGGTTGGTTTTATTCGTAGGCATACGATTGAGATTCTGCTATCAAAGATTGAAAGCGTTGGTATTCATCAGGGTATTACTGGACGGGTTTTGGGATTCGGAACTATCACAATAACAGGAACTGGTGGTACAAAAGAAAGATTTTATTCAATTGATGAACCACTTAACGTTAGGAAAATAATCAATCAAGTGATCGAAGATTCACAAAGTAAATAATCACTCATCTTAGCATTAAAAATTTATTAATGATCACTTGGTTCCTTTATCAAAAGAGGATTTATTTTTGAATAACCAAACACCTGAATTATGAATAACTTGGCAGAAAGCGTGGTTATTATTTTTTTTCAATAATTTTAACCAATCCAAGATTTTATTTTGTTAATTTTAAATTTAACTCGTTTAGAAACAAACTTCTCAATTGAGAAAAAAAATTATTAAATATTGCAACAACTGGTTAATAAAATTTTTTTGTTCAGTTGTTCAATAAAGTGGAGTGAGAATATCGCAATTGGAAAAATGAATTTATTCTCCACTCACCCCTCCCTCACAAAATTCCTCCTCAGATACGCCAGGCGGAAGCTGCGAATTCCGGTGATGTCGCACTCCTATTCCGGAGCATGTCGCACAGTCAGGAGAAGTAAAACGCTGGTTGAATATAT
>CAZBRI010000262.1:0-4844 GCA_964494055.1 uncultured Anaerolinea sp. | reverse complement strand
TTAGTGGTACCCATCAATGCGGCTATCACTGGTATACATCAGGCGGCTATTGACATCCCTAATTAAACACACCGAAAATTGGTTGGCACACCCCCGTACCTCGCGAGAGGCTTGAAACAATGCCTTCACATCCGGATTGGGGACGTTCGGGAAGGTTGGCATACCCCCGTACCTCGCGAGAGGCTTGAAACCCGTAGGGAGACTTATCGAGTGGATTATTCTGTTGCGTTGGCATACCCCCATACCTCGCGAGAGGCTTGAAACTCCAGTTCTTCTTCCGAAACGCGGCCTTGAGCCGCAACAGTTGGCATACCCCCGTACCTCGCGAGAGGCTTGAAACCTCGGCCCATCAACATCTCGGTGTGATCCACCTCTCGTTGGCATACCCCCGTACCTCGCGAGAGGCTTGAAACAAGTGAGTATCACTTGGTCTACAAACCCGTCGTATTCAGTTGGCATACCCCCGTACCTCGCGAGAGGCTTGAAACTACTGACCCGGCCCGAAAAGGCACCGGGGGTCGAGATTAGTTGGCATACCCCCGTACCTCGCGAGAGGCTTGAAACTTTCGAGCTTCAATTCCAAGTAATACGTTTCGCAGTTGGCATACCCCCGTACCTCGCGAGAGGCTTGAAACTGTCTAGACCTTGATAAGTAAAACGAAGGAAAAACGCTGGCATACCCCCGTACCTCGTGAGAGGCTTGAAACACTGAGGTTGGTTCTCCCGGGCGAGGAGTCTCAGTGCTGGCATACCCCTGTGCCTCGCGAGAGGCTTGAAACTACATTCTTAATGGTTACAGCTTGTTGCTGATTCAAGCTGGCATACCCCCGTTACCTCGCTAGAGGCTTGAAACCAAACCCAAACCATTTGCTAGTAAAATACGCAACTGGTAAGCTGGCATATCCCCGTTCCTCGGGAGAGGCTTGAAACGGGATACACGGTGAATACATCTACCGACCGTTCAGCGTTGGCATACCCCCATTCCTCGTGAGAGGCTTGAAACCCCGGGGGGTCGAATGATCTGATGGGTGATGGTCCAGGTTGGCATACCCCCATTCCTCGCGAGAGGCTTGAAACAGATCTGGAACAAAATAGGTTGGGTTGTTGGCCAAAAGAGTTGGCATACCCCCGTACCTTGCGAGAGGCTTGAAACTCGTAAGCAGTTGAAAACGGCGTACCGGAGTTCCAGAAGCTGGCATACCCCCGTACCTCGCGAGAGGCTTGAAACTTGCCTGCTCTTGTCTAGAGGCTGTTACAGCAAATGTGCTGGCATACCCCCGTACCTCGTGAGAGGCTTGAAACTATCACGATGGGCGTTTCAGTTGGCCCACCGGGGTTTTGTTGGCATACCCCGTACCTCGCGAGAGGCTTGAAACGATTACTGTTTGGGACCGCGACCGTAGGTCCCGTCAAGTTGGCATACCCCCGTACCCTCGATTGAGGGCTTGAAACTCCCCAGCCGTTGGCGGTCGATTGATGGCTTGAAACTAACCGCCGGCGACAAGGGTCATCATCAACACACGGTGTCAGCATCGACATTCATATCGAAGTGCCACACGTCGACTATGACAAGCTAAACAGCAACCGGCTGGGCGAACCTCATCCACCATCTGCGCCCGCGTCCAGGCCGCCCGCCAGCGCCAGCTCGACCGCTTCAAAGGCACCGACATCATCTGCCCCGTGCAGAAACCGGGACTATCGCAACGCCGGCATGCGCATCGCGGAAGTAAGGAAGTTCTGTAAACTGGATGAGACCGGGGATAGTTTGATCAGAGCGGCGACATCGTGCTGTGCATGAGCCAGTTGAATCTTTCGGCAAGGGCGTATCACCGGATACTGAAGCTGGCACGCACGATTGCTGATCTGGCGGGGAGCGAGAGTATTCAGACGCCGCATTTGGCGGATTGTTTCACTTCGCATGCTCCTGGCGAAGGCGCTGCAGTACAGGCCGAAGGGGATGATGCAATCGGGCGGGATAAATTATAAAAGCACTCTCAAGCGACACACGGTCAGATGCTGAAAAAATCCAAATTGAGATCATCCGGCGTTTGCTATAGTTAGCGATTTAAACAATATTGTAAAAGCCTCTGCCAAAAGCGGCCTGGAACAACGCCATCCAAATGCCAGCCCGGAACAAATCCGCCGCCTGCTCGCGGAGCTTGTTCCGGGTTCGGACCTTGCCAAAAGGTATACGACCGCCCCGGATGAGACTGTTGAGATTGCTTTGTTGGGGACAGATATCCTTGAAAAGATGGGTATATACAGCACGATGTTGCGGATCTGGCAGGGAGTGAGGGTATACAGATTCCGCAATTGGCGGCTTGTTCACTTCGCACATCGTTCCAGGCCTTGATGGGATGCACCTGGCGAAGGCGAGAACCCATTCCCTGCCGCGTAATTTTTTCAGGTCATAAGTGTCATGGTGGCGCTTGTAGTCTGGCGGGCTGAATCTCAAGAGTTCGCGGACTTTTGTAACCAGGTTAGATGTTTTAATACCGCTTGGCGAATCTGCGTGACCAATAACTGTTTTCAATACAGATCGCAAATGCTGTCTACTCAAGTCGGTGCCAGCGACCGGTTTTGAAACAAGTTTGCCAGGACGAGCGAGATTATCGAAAGTATAATTGTCTAAAAATGCACCATCTACGCAGTCCAAAGCATCAAAGAATCGGACCAGGATTTGCTCAAGCTCCGGGAAAATTTCCGGAAAATTGGGCATTTGTCCAATGTGTAGGGGACCTTCTCATTAAAATGTATGGTTTATGTTGCGGTATTGGTGATCAAAGGAGATGTTTGAGCGATGAAAGCAAAGATCCGGGTGCCTTTTTTTGAAACAAGCGTTAAAAATTATATCTATGGCGATGCGGTGTTGGAATATGCAAAAGCCGCGGAGGCGGCGGCGAAAGAGTACGATGTGGATGTCATTTTCGTGGCACCCTATACAGACATCCGCCGTGTCAGGGAAAACACAGAGCGGCTGATCGTTTTTGCGCCGTATATGGACGCCATTTATCCGGGCCGGGGCATCGCGGATGTGCTGCCGGAGGCCTTGAAGGCGGCGGGGGCACAGGGCGTGGTGCTCAATCACAGCGAGCGTCCAATGACGTTGACCGCGATCAAAAAGACGATTGAGCGGGCCAACGAGCTTGATATGCTTTCTTTTGTGTGTGTGGATACGATTTCGGAAGCGCAAGCGATTGCGCATCTGCACCCCGATATCATGAACCCCGAGCCGACGGAGCTGATTGGCAGTGGGAAAGTCAGTGATATGGCCTATGTAAAAGAGGTTGTGCGCGCGGTCAAGGCAATTGACCCGGCAATATTGGTTGAGCAGGCGGCGGGGATCACCACGGCGCAGCAGGTGTATGATTTCATCATGGCTGGGTCTGAGGCCGGAGGCGCGGCTTCGGGCATCCTAAAATCATCCGATCCGCTCACGCTATTGCACGAGATGGTCCGATATACGCGCAAGGCAAGCGATGAATTGGCCAGGCGAGCCAGGTAGTTTCGAAATAAATATTTTCAGGAGGCAGGCAGCATGGTCTACAGAGAAGAGGTTCAGGTAGTTTCAAATCTTGGCATTCCCACGTTTCATAATATGACGGAACATGCAAAAAACGCGGTTAAAAAATCCGGGATCAACAATGGCATCGTGGTGGTATATTCACATCACACGACCTGCTGTGTGATCATCGATGAGTGCGCTTTTGACACGACAATGACCGGTCTCGAAACACTGCAATCGGATTTTGTCGAAGTATTGGAAAAACTTATTCCAACCTTCCGCAAGGAGGGCATGTACCAGCATCCGGGCCCCAAGGCGCTGAAGTTTGGCGAAGAACACGGCGAGGATGCGCGCACCTGCCGGAATACGGATGCGCATCTGCGTTCCGCGCTGGTGGGGAGAAGCGAGACGGTTGTCGTCATTGATGGAAAGCTGGATATGGGCGAATTCGGATATATCTACTTTATCGATTTCGACCAGACCCGCGCGCGCAACAGGACCGTCCAAATCCAGGTGATCGGCGAATAAGAGAATTGGCCATCCGATATTCTATCCGGCAGCGTGAGCCGCTGGATGACAGGACAACAGCCTTTACAGCGCTTACCGTGTAAAGGCTGTTGTCTTTTTTATTCATCTGGCCGGAATCGGTTATACAATATGGTGACAAAGCTTTTGGATGGAGACCAGATCAAATGCCTGACGAATTAAATGAGCAGGGCGGCAGCCCGGAAGAAACGCGCAGAGAGTCGTTGTTGAGTTTGTATTTTGATATTCTGTTCAATACATCCTTCGACCTGATCAAGTTGAACTTGCTGTTCCTGCTGGCCTGCATACCGGTGATAACCATCCCCGCCGCGATCACCGGCCTGTCGTGGGTTGTTTCGCGCATGGTTCGGAAAAAAGAATACCGCATCTGGAAGGATTTTTGGAAAGGGTTTACCTCCGGTTTCGGGCAAACCTTGTTTTTCGGTTTTCTGTCTGCGATTATCTATTATCTGAGCGGTGTGTCGATCCTTTATTACATCCAGGTGCTGCAGTCTTCATGGATGGGTCTGGCGCTGATGGTTCTGTATGCTGTGTTACTCGCCACCCCTGTCATCATGAGCCTGTATTTCTTTTCCCTGATCGCCACAGTAAACTTGTCGAATTACGGAATTATAAAAAATGCCTTTGTCCTGTCGTTTCTGAATTTCAAGAAGAACTCAATCAGCCTGATGCTGTTTGTCGCAGCGATTGCGTTGACTGTCCGGTTTTATCCTATCTCGCTGGGCGTTTTTATTTTGCCAGTCATTCCTTTTTTACGGTTCGTTGATCTTTATTTGCAGTTCCCGGAGATCGA